>CAMWNY010000053.1 GCA_947175775.1 uncultured Lachnospiraceae bacterium
CATAAATGTCGCCGAACGCATATGGTCCGTAATCAGACGGATAGAAACATCTTTCTTCTCGTCCGTTTCATAAGCAACACCCGCAAGTTCGCACACCTTATCGCGAATTGCCTTCATCGTATCAATATCAAACACCGAATCCACGTTCTGTACCACCACGGCAAGACGCTCCAAGCCCATACCGGTATCAATATTCTTCTGCGCAAGCTCTGCATAATTGCCCTTGCCATCGCCGTCAAACTGCGTAAATACGTTGTTCCAAACCTCCATAAAACGGTCGCACTCGCAGCCTACCTTACAGTCCGGCTTTCCGCAGCCATACTCGATACCCCTGTCGTAATAAATCTCCGAACACGGTCCGCACGGTCCCGCGCCATGCTCCCAAAAGTTATCACACTCACCCGTTTCAGGGTCACGGTAAAAGCGCGTAATCTTCTCCGCAGGCACACCGATTTCTTTTGTCCAAATGTCAAACGCCTCTTCATCCTCACAGTAAATCGAAGGATAAAGACGCTCCGGGTCAAGCCCTACCACCTTCGTCAGAAATTCCCAGCTCCACGCAAGCGACTCATGCTTAAAATAATCCCCGAACGAGAAATTGCCAAGCATCTCAAAAAACGTCAGATGTCTTGCCGTCTTGCCGACATTCTCAATATCGCCCGTGCGGACACACTTCTGACACGTTGTCACACGCCTTCTCGGCGGCACCTCCTGGCCTGTAAAATACGGCTTTAACGGCGCCATTCCCGAATTGATAATCAGCAGACTGTTATCATTGTGGGGTACCAAAGAAAAGCTTTTCATTGCCAAATGCTCTTTGCTCTCAAAAAATTGAAGAAACATTCTTCTAAGCTCATTTACTCCGTAGTTCTTCACAATTCATTCCTCCATACTTTATATGATTTCTTTTTCTGATTTATTTTTTAACCGTTGCAAGGATACGGTCATTATCAAGCTCCTTGCCTGCGCGCTTTGCAAACTCACTCAGCAAATCCTCCACCGTCATGCGCGACCGCTCATCGCCCGACACATCCAGCACAATCCTGCCGCCGTCCATCATCAGCGTACGATTGCCAAGCTCTAACGCCTGATGCATATTGTGCGTAACCATAAGGCATGTAATCTGTCGCTCGGCGACAATCTGCTTTGTCAGATTTAAAACCTTTTCTGCGGTCGCAGGGTCAAGCGCCGCCGTGTGTTCGTCTAAAAGCAGGATTTTTGGAGTCACCATCGTCGCCATCAAAAGTGTAAGCGCCTGCCTTTGTCCGCCCGAAAGCAGCCCGACCGGATTTTTCATGCGGTCCTCAAGCCCCATGCCCAAAAGCGCAAGCTGCTCCCGGAATTTCTTTTTGTCCGCCGCCTTAATCCTGCTAAAATACGCATTCTTCGACGTTGACGCACGCAGATACGCAAGCGCCATATTCTCCTCAATTGTCATATGCGGCGCCGTGCCCTTTAACGGGTCCTGAAACAGATGCCCAATCACCTTGCTCCGCACGTATTCTTTGCGGTATGTAATGTCCTCGCCGTCAAGCATAATCAGCCCCTTGTCAACGAAAAACGCACCCGTAATTGCATTAAACAGCGTGGACTTTCCCGCGCCGTTGCTCCCGACAATCGTTGCAAAGTCCCCTTTTTTCAGCACAAGCTCCACATCGTCAAGCGCACATTTCTCATTCACCGTGCCGGGATGAAAGGTCTTACTGACATGCTTCATAAGCAGCATATTTTCACTCTTCATGACCTGCCCCCTCCACAAGCTCCTTGATGTAGCGCTGGTTCTGCTCCCGTGACAGACGCCTTGCCTTGTAAAAGGAAAGTTTTGTCTTTAAATACGGAAACGCAATTGCAATCGCCACAATCAGCGCCGACACCAGTTTCAGACACTCCGCAGGCACATTCATGCGAAGCGCGATTGCAACAATAAACCGATACAGGCAGCTTCCTAAAATAACACCTGCTATTCTCTTTAACATACCGCCTTTTCCAATCAGCGTCTCACCGATAATCAGGCTTGCAAGCGCAATCGTCACCATTCCCGTACCAAGATTGATGTCGCACGACTTCTGATACTGCGCAAGCAGACCGCCCGAAAGCGCCGTCAGCGCATTTGCCACACAAAGCCCGATTGTAATCATCAGCGATGTGTTGATACTCGACGCACGCACCATGTCAGGATTATCTCCCGTCGCGCGAATGGAAAGACCAAGCCTAGTATTTAAGAATACCGACACCAGTATTCCGATAACAATCACGATAACCGCCGCCACAATCAGCTTATACCAGCTTGTCGGCATCGCCGACTTCGCCCATGTAAAAACCGAATCGCAGTTAAACAGATTTAACTGGGACGCAAAACCCATCACGGCAATATTAATCGTATAAAGTCCTGTATTGACAATAATACCCGCAAGAATGGACTGAATGCCCATTTTGGTCTGCAAAAAAGAGGTCACAAACCCCGAGCAGATGCCTGCCGCCATTGCCGCAAACAGCGCAAGGACAGGGTGTCCCGCAATCGTCACGGATGCGCACACCGCACAGCCAAGCGTAAAGCAGCCGTCGGTGGACAAATCCGCAATATTTAAAATCGAAAATGAAATAAACAATGCAAGCGCCACAAGCGCATAGATAAATCCAAGCTCAAGCGCACTCTGCACAATGGATAACGTAATAATGGAGCCCATGCTTCCCCCTTACTCAATCACTTAGCACTATTCAAATTCTTGTGCCGTAACAGTTTCAATCAGCTCGGAGCACATGCCCTCAAACACCGAATAGTCAATACCGACTGCCTCCGCCGTTTCCGTGTTTACCATAATAATGCCGTCAGAAAGCGTCTGTACCGGCATTGTCGCAGGGTCCGCTCCGTTTACAAGCACGTCGACTACCATATCCGCCGTAACCGTACCGAGATTTTCGTAGTTGACGCCAAACCCGCAGAACGCTCCGTTCAATGCAAACGAATCGGCTCCCGTATAGTGGGGAATTTTCGCTTCCGTAAATTTCTCAAAAATTGCAAGCTCCGCCGTCATAATCGTATTATCCTGCGGCGTAAAAACTGCGTCTACCTGCTCTGCAACAAGTGCGTCCGCCGCCGCCTGAACCTCTGCGGAGGTTGTTCCTGTCTTTTCCACATATGTAAGTCCGTTTGCGTCACAATACGCTTTTGCATCCGCAATCGACTGTATCGAAGCCGCCTGACTCTTGTCGTACAACAGTCCGACCTTTTTGGTATCGGGATTTCCCGCCATAATCAGCCCGAAAATCGCCTCCGTGTCAATCGCGTCCGATGTTCCCGTAATGTTCGCGCCCGGTGCGTCATTTGATGCCACAAGTCCCGCTCCGACAGGATCGGAAACCGCTGAAAATATAACCGGAATCTGATTGTCCTCCGTCGCATTCTGCATAATCATTGCCGCAGGCGTCGCAATCGGAATAATCACATCAACCTCGTCCGCCACCAAATCCGTCGCGATTTGGTTGAGCACTGAAGAATCCGCCTGACCGTTGTGCGTATAATCCGCAAAATCAAACGTCACGCCAAGCTCCGCACCCTTTGCGCTAAGCTGTGCCTCAATCGCCTTTTCAATCTGATTGAGCGACGCATCGTCCACATACTGCACGATACCGACCTTGTAAACCGTACCGTCTCCAGTCTGCGCAGGCTGCGTTTCCTCCGCCGCATCTGCCTGTTCCTGTGTCTGTGCAGGCGTCTGTCCGCCCTGCTGTGGTTCCTGCGTTCCGGCTCCGTTACTGCTGCCGCAGCCTGCAAGCGCTGCCGTCATTGCCACCGCAATCACCAATGATACTACTTTCTTTTTCATAATACTTCTCCTCCATAACCTTTATTGGTATGCGCGAATTTGTGCCTCTGCACAAATTTGCCCTATGAAAAACTTGTTTTTCATAGTTTCTTAAAAACGGGCAGACACCGTCTGCCCATATAAGACCTCTTTTGTTTTAAAACGTAAACTTATCCGCAAAATAAGCGTCAAGCTCATCAATCGGAATACGAACCTGCTCCATCGAATCGCGGAACCGCACCGTAACCGCATGATCCTCTTCCGAGTCAAAATCATACGTAACGCAGAACGGCGTGCCAATCTCGTCCTGGCGGCGGTAACGTTTACCGATATTTCCTCTGTCGTCAAACTCACAGTTATATTTCTTGGAAAGCTGCGCGTAAATCTTCTCCGCACCCTCGTTTAATTTCTTGCTCAGCGGAAGCACACCGATTTTCACGGGCGCAATCGCCGGATGGAAATGCAGCACGGTACGGACATCGCCCTCTCCAATCTCCTCTTCATCATATGCGGCACAGAGGAATGCTAACACAACACGGTCCGCGCCAAGCGAAGGCTCAATTACATATGGTATGTATTTTTCCTTCTTTTCATCATCAAAGTACGACATATCCTGTCCCGACGTATTCTGATGCTGCGTCAGGTCATAATCCGTTCTATCCGCAATACCCCAAAGCTCGCCCCAGCCGATGGACGGGAACAAAAATTCAATATCCGTCGTGCCCTTTGAGTAAAAACAAAGCTCCTCCGGCGCATGGTCGCGCAGGCGCATTTCATCTTCTTTAATGCCAAGACTGATCAGCCAGTCGCGGCAGAAGCCTCTCCAATACTGGAACCACTCCATATCCGTACCCGGCTCACAGAAGAACTCCAGTTCCATCTGCTCAAATTCTCTTGTACGGAACGTAAAATTACCAGGCGTAATCTCGTTTCGAAACGACTTACCAATCTGTCCGATACCGAACGGAATTTTCTTTCTTGAGGTTCTTTGCACATTTTTAAAATTTACAAAGATACCCTGCGCCGTCTCCGGTCTTAAATACACCGTATTCTTCGCGTCCTCCGTCACGCCCTGGAACGTCTTAAACATCAGGTTAAACTGACGGATGTCCGTAAAATTGTGCTTGCCGCAGGTCGGGCAGACAATCTGTTTCTCCTCGATAAAATTCTTCATTTCTTCCTGTGAAAACGCATCAATCGGCTTTTCTAACGTAATGCCGTTCTCACTTGCGTAATCCTCAATCAGCTTATCTGCACGAAAACGCTCGTGACACTCCTTGCAGTCCATCAGCGGGTCGGAAAAACCGCCCAAATGACCAGACGCTACCCATGTCTGCGGATTCATTAAGATTGCACAGTCCACACCCACATTGTAGGGATTTTCCATAATAAACTTCTGCCACCATGCGCGCTTTACGTTGTTTTTCAGCTCCACGCCCAAGTTGTCGTAATCCCAAGTGTTTGCAAGACCGCCGTAAATCTCCGAACCAGGATATACAAAGCCCCTGCTTTTTGACAATGCTACGATTTTGTCTAATGTCTTTTCCATGTATCTTTTCTCCTTTTTTGTCTTTTCCTATATTATATTTATATTATACTTATGATAGCTCTATTGAAACACAATAATACCGTATCCGTCCATTGCGTCAACTGTCGCGCTCTTTTTTCCGGTAACGCTTACGCCGTCACTCACGTATAAAATATCGTTATAGCAGTTTACGGTAATCGGTTCGTCATCACCATACCGTGCCAAAATAACAATATGATTCTCTCCCATGTTTAGCAAATCCGTTTTTGTCACACTCTGCTTGGCGCTATTCTCGGATGCCGCAGTCAATGTTGCATCCAATCCGTATCCTGCATTATAGGCATCTGAAATCGTACCCGCAAAAAAACCGTCTGTGCTATTTTCAATTGTTCCTGTTTCATTGCCCATTTCCGACGCATACATATAATCAAGAAAATAATTATTCCACCCGGCATAAGAAGTCCAGTCGCCAAATACCATCTTTACGCTTAGCTTGTCCTGATTATCTTTTTTACAGCTTTTGAGGCTTACCTGTGCCTGTGCCGCCTGATTTTGATACGCTGTTATTGATGTATTAATCAGACTCTCTAACCCTTCCTCACTATAATCTGCACCAAAGCCCTCAACAGCCAGGCTGCTCTCAATGCTTCCGTCCTTTTTCAAAATAATTTCAGACGCTGCCGTGGCAGAATCCCCTGTCTCACTCGTCCCTGCTTTATTTTCGCTGCACCCGCATAACGCAAAAACCATAATACATGTTATAACGATAAATTTTTCCATGAACTTTCTCATGTTTCCCCTCCATCTGCCCACAGCTTTCACACAGTTGTACCCTATCAATAATAACAACTGCGTTATATTATATACAACTTACTCTATATTTTCAAGTATTTCAAGACTTTTAAACTCCTTATCAAACGTTCTGTGACAGATTTTTTTACAAAACAGCGTCAATTCCTCCAAAACTTCCGGTTTTACGTCAAATGAAAAAAGTCTCTCCACCGGAGTTTTCAATATATATGTAATTGCATATACCGTGCTCTCTCCTAACAGATCACTGCTTTCAATTCCGGGAAATTCCCCGTTTAACACAATTGCTTTTATCTCAAAGACACATCGCACAAGCCTGTTATCAAAACGATTTGACGCAAGCGCCCGAAGCGACTGATACAAAAGTTTCAGCATTCCCGTTTCATCGTTATTCTCTCTTGTGTAGTAATCACATATTTCAAGAAAATACATACCATAATATGCCCCAATAAAATCAGCGCGTAAATCCTCAAAGTAATTTGAAATCTCTGCTTCGGACATATTGTAAGATGCCCTGCCTGCAAAAAGCCGGAACTGTCCGAACGAAAACGGATTTGTGGGTGCCATAAGGCGGTTTCCCGGTCTCCTTGAACCTTTTGCGAAAGCAGCAATTTTCCCCTTCTCCTTTGTGAGAAGTACTACTCTCCTGTCATACTCACCGATTGGTTCTGACTTTATTATAATCCCCGTAAGAACTACGAAATCCTGCATTTGTGCGCTCCTGTATCTCTTCCGACTTTCTTGCAGTATATTCTATGTGACCACTGTATATATGACCAAAATCATGACAGTTCCTGCCATATCCCCTATAAGTCAAATAGTCACTAATCTGCCCTGTCTGCATAAATCTGTTCCACTCATCCTCGTACATCCAATTCCTTCCCTTTCTGTAAAAAAATGCAAGCTCGGCAGCTTGCGTACAACACTCGCTGCAATTGCTGCAATTTTCTTTATACAGATAGGGTGTGCTTATCAACAATTTTTATGCGCGGATTTTACTCGTTTTCCTTTGCGTTATATCCGAAATTTTTTATTAGAAAGTCACTGTCACGCCAGTCCTTTTTCACCTTTACCCAAAGTTTCAGATTGACATGCTGTTCCAGCAAATCCTCTATCTCAGGGCGTGCAAGGGAACCGATTTTTTTCAGCATCTGCCCGCCTTTTCCGATAATAATTCCCTTATGTGAATCACGCTCACAGATAATCGTGGCATCAATATCCACTATTTTCCTGCTATACTTCATACGCTCGATTGTAACCGCTACACCGTGCGGAATTTCTTCGTCAATATTCTGCAGAACCTTCTCGCGCACAAGCTCCGCCACAATTTGGCGTGTAGGCTGGTCCGTAATCGTATCTTCATCATAAAAAGCAGGTCCATACGGCAGATATTTCATAATCTGCCCAACCAGCACCTGTATATTATCATTTTTCAGTGCAGACACCGGCACGATTTCCGCAAAGTCAAGCTGTCCCCTGTATGCATCAATATATCCTAAAAGCTGCTCTTTTTTTACTGTATCAATTTTGTTTACCACAAGTATAATCGGAGCTTTGACTTTTTTAAGCTGCTCGATTATATGCCGTTCACCGGCACCGATATAATCCGTAGGCTCCACAAGCCAAAGCACTACATCAACTTCTCTAAGGCTGTGCTGCGCCACATTCACCATATAATCGCCCAATTTATTTTTTGCCTTATGGATACCCGGCGTATCCACAAACACAATCTGTCCTTCCTCGCAGGTATAAACTGTTTGGATTTTATTTCTAGTCGTCTGCGGTTTCTTTGATGTGATTGCAATTTTCTGCCCTATAATACAATTCATTAATGTGGACTTTCCCACATTCGGTCTTCCGATTAATGCCGCAAATCCTGATTTATACGCTTCGTTCATTTCAATAACCTTATTCCCTTCAAAGTCTGTTCTCCGTCTTGTATTAGTGGAACAAATTTTCCACTTCCATAAATAACGCCCTGTTTTCTTCTATCGACTGGCTGTTTCCCACGACGCACACCGCACCCTGACTGATAATTGCATCAATCAGACCGGCAAGCTTCTGAATATCATCCTGCGTACAGCAAAGCAGCTCGTCCCGCTCCTTTTGCACATCCTCATAATCAAGATTCGTAAAATACGCGCTTGCAGAACGGCTTCCTTTGACTGCCGGGGTCATCGGCACATCCATATCGCCAATTGCACCGATAATATATTTCGTCATCGTGCGCTCATCCGCAGTAAACGTTCTTACAAAATCCCCCGTCTTTTCAAAAACATCTATTGTCTTTTTCAGATTCGGATCTCTGTATGACACAAGATAACTGTCACCCGTTTTTCCAAAACTGCACATGCAGCCATATGCACCGCCTTTCACGCGCACATTAACCCACAGATAATCATATCCCAAAATCACCTTTAAAACCCTAAGCGCGCCTGTATATTGAAAGTTTGTCCCTATCCTGTAATTTCCCGCCCTGCACACATACTGAATCTGTGCAGAGGTCGAAAATGCTTCGTTGCGCATTTTAGGCGTCAGCCCAAAGCGTTCTTTGGGAACAGTCTGTGTAAATAACATGTTTTTCAGTTTTGGAACCAAATCTTTTAATTTTTCATACCCTTCCTGTGTGGCAGTCAAATCCACCATCAGGTTTTCCGGTCGGAAAATACATAGTATAAGCGCTTCCAATTTTGCAGCCAGTTCCTCTTTACAACCCGCAAAATCCGCCGTCAGCTTCTCAAGCAGCCTGTAACAGGGAACTCCGCTCACAAGCTCTGACACCGCTGCCGGCTCGCTAAAATAGGACATTGCCCTGACTGCCGCAAGCGAATGTGCCGCAGAAGTCATATTGCCCTGCATCCTTGATTTAAGTTCCTCCAAAATCTCAAGAATGCGGTCGGCATCCGTAAGATTTGATCCCGTTATAATATCGCCCATCAGTGCCAATGCCGGCGCAGTCTCATCATACATCGCCTTTGTTTTGACTTCAAAGGTCAATTTGTATTCATCCAGCTTTTTCGCATTCACATAAGTATTTACAGAGCTGATTATCCCGCCTGTATGAATATTAATTTCATTAAAAAGCTCACCGTAAGAGTACTGTTTTGTGTCCACATAACCCAAAATATTTTTAAGAACCCCAATATACGAAAACAGCTCCGCGGGGATATTAGACGCGTCAAAAATCAGCTTTATATAAGCAATTCCGTTGGTCTGTACATCATGAAACAGCACTTTGGTGCCGGCTTCTTCCCTAAGCTCGTTGATAAACGGCTCGGATTCCTTTTTCATATCATCTCTTGTCAGCATCGGAATCTTCGCCAAATCCTCCGGCGCGTCCTCTGACTCCTGGAATGCATGAAGCGCCTGCGTATCCGCAACAATCGCCTGAATCTGTGCATCGCTCAAGCTGTTTTTATAATCCGCCAGCTTTTTGGCAAGCATCTGTTCCTTTTGGACGGTCATTCCTTCTTTTGGCGATAGCACCAGTACCGATTTATGCGGATTGTGAATCAGATACGTTTCAATCAGCTTTTCATAATAGTCTGTATCAATTCGTTCTTTTAAAGTCTGAAACAGGTCAATCGCCTCAATCATATCAAAAGGCATACTGTCATTATAAAGCCATGAATCCAACATCTGCAGACCATACATCAGTCCCTTGGGATAAGAACCAAAGTCTGCTTCCCTATAGCGGAATTCATAATAGTTTAATCCTGCAAGCAGGGATTTCTTATCAATGCCCTCGCGGACAAGACGCTTTAACTCATTCTCTATCGTATCAACAAATGCATCCTTTTGTTCCTCGTCCGCATTCTTTGCCACAATCGAGAAATACGGCTGGTAAATGCCATTATCGTAAACCGAATAAACTTCCGTACCAATATTTTTATGAATCAGCGCAAGCTTAATCGGCGCTGCCGATGCCGAACAAATCGCATACTCCAATATCTGCATCGCAAAATAAAGTTCCTTGTCAAGGCTTGTGCCTACCACCATATTATAGGAAAGATACGTGTTGTTTTCTAAGGATTCTCCTTCCATAACCGGATACTCTTTTTTTACAAGAACAGGACGTTCAAACGGCTTTTGCAGCGTAAGCGCCGATGCAATATCCAAACTGTCAAAATGGCTTAAATACTTTTCGTCCATCCATACAAGCTTCTCTGCCATATCCATATTGCCGTATAAATAAATGTAGCTGTTTGACGGATGATAATACTTTTCATGGAACGCCAAAAACTGCTCATACGTAAGCGTCGGTATCACATCAGGGTCTCCCCCTGATTCCAAGCCGTTTCCCGAAACTGCGTACGGCGTGGAATAAGGGGGAGACCCTGATGTGATACAGACGCTTAACTATGATCAGTTTTTTTCGTTCCATT
>CAMWNY010000054.1 GCA_947175775.1 uncultured Lachnospiraceae bacterium
ATTGCGGGTGTGGGGGTTTCGGTCTGATATGGGAAAACAGGAGGAGAAATGATAGCGGTAAATCAGCTAAAGATAGAAATACGGTTTGAAGATGACAGGGCGATTGCGATGGATATGGAGCTTTTGCAAAAAAGGGCGGCAAAACTTTTGGGAGTGGATGCAGCGCAAATCCGTGAGACAGTGCTGTTAAAGCATTCAATTGACGCAAGGAAAAAACCACAGTTGTTTCACGTGTATACGTTAGGGATTTGTCTTAGGGATGAGAGGCAGGAAGAAAAAATCGTAAAGCGGTGCAGGAATGCCAATATTACGATGTATGTGCAAAAGCCTTATGTGTTTCCGAAAAGCGGCATAGTGCCGATGCAGGATCCGCCTGTAATTATCGGTACGGGACCTGCGGGACTATTTTGCGGTTATCTTTTGGCAAAGCATGGTTACCGTCCGGTTTTACTGGAGCGGGGCGATGATGTGGATACGAGAACAAAGGCGGTCGAAGCGTTTTGGAATGGCGCACGGCTTGATGCGGAATCCAATGTACAGTTTGGCGAGGGCGGTGCAGGAACATTTTCGGACGGAAAGCTGAACACGCTTGTGAAGGATAAAAACGGCAGGAACAAAGAGGTGCTGCGCATTTTTGCAGAGTGCGGCGCACCGCATGATATTTTGTATGAGAGCAAGCCGCATATCGGTACGGATATATTGAGAAATGTAGTCGTGAATATGCGCAAGTTTATTATAGAGCACGGCGGAAGCGTCCGCTTTCGGGCAAAGGTGACAGGACTGGAGATACAAAACGGTGTGCTTGCCGGCGTTAAAATAAATGACACGGACGTCATAAAAACGGGGAACGCAGTGCTTGCAATCGGACATAGCGCGCGGGATACCTTTGCATACCTTGAGCGTATCGGGGTGTCGATGGAGGCAAAAGCGTTTGCGGTCGGAATGCGGGTGGAGCATCCGCAGGAGCTTATAAATACGTGCATGTATGGAGCGGAGCATGGGAGCGCACTTCCTGCCGCGCCCTATAAACTTACGGCGCAGACCAGTACAGGGCGCGGAGTATATTCGTTTTGCATGTGTCCCGGCGGGTACGTGGTCAATGCTTCGAGTGAGGAAGGACGGCTTGCCATAAACGGGATGAGTTATTCGGACAGGGGAAGCCGTAACGCGAACAGTGCGATTATCGTGCAGGTTACGCCGGATGATTACGGAAGCAGCGGACCGCTTGCGGGCGTAGCGTTTCAGCGGCGTTTAGAGGAGCAGGCATATGCACTTGGAAAAGGGAAAATTCCGGTACAGTATTATGGGGACTATGTAACAAATGAGGTTTCTTGCGGGCAGGATAGCAGCTTAAAGCCATGCATAAAAGGGGAATATACGTTCGCTAACCTGCGCGGTCTTTTACCGAAGCCGTGCGAGGAGGCGTTTATGGAAGGCATGGAGCAGTTTGACAGGACAATCAAAGGATATGCCTGTGCAGATGCGGTATTGTCCGGTATTGAGAGCCGCACCTCGTCGCCGGTGCGGATACACCGCAATGCGGATTTGCAGAGCACTTCGGTGAAGGGGCTTTATCCGTGTGGTGAGGGGGCAGGTTACGCAGGCGGGATTACTTCGGCGGCTATGGACGGGATTTTGGCAGCTGAAATGATTGCGAAACTGTATCAGCCGTTTGAGGATAACATGACTGTGAAATAAGAGGCTGGGAAATAAGAGATGGTGTTTTACTGGACTTTTTGGGTTATTCGGATTAAAATATATGTGGCTTATCATGAATACGGATATTGGAGGAAAAAAGAGTGGATGAGTTACGCGCGAAATTAAAGGATAAAAAGAGGGTGGTAGTAAAAATCGGTTCTTCCTCCCTCCAGCATATGGAAACAGGGGACTTGGATTATACAAAAATGGATATTTTGGTGCGGGAGCTTTGTAATATCCGCAATCAGGGAAAAGATGTCATTCTTGTAACATCAGGCGCAATCGGGTGCGGCAGAAAGGCGCTTCACATCAAGCCGCCGCTTACGCTTGCGCAAAAGCAGGCATGTGCGGCAATCGGACAGGCAAGGCTGATGACGACGTATCAGCGGATTTTTTCGGAATACAGCCATCAGGCGGCGCAGATTTTGATTACACGTCATACCATTGTATCAGATTTGAACAGAAAAAACGCACAAAATACATTTCAGGAGCTTTTACGCATGGAAGCGATTCCGGTTGTCAATGAGAATGATACAATTTCCACATTTGAGGTGGAAGACGTGATTGGTGACAACGATACGCTTTCTGCAATTGTTACGGCGCTCACGGGCGCAGATTTGTTGATATTGCTCTCGGATATTAATGGACTTTATACGGATGATCCCAGACAGAATGCGGATGCGAAATTTATTGAACGCGTTGATACACTGACGCAGGAGCTTATCAGCATGGGCAAAGATACGACAGGCAGCAGCGTGGGAACGGGAGGAATGGAGACAAAGCTGACTGCGGCGAAAATCGCGACATATTCCGGGGCGGATATGGTGATTGCAAACGGCGCTGATGTACGGGTGATACATCGTATTATGGAAGGAAGAAATTACGGGACGATTTTTAAGGCAAATAAAAATGAAGCGTTTGACTTTGCACAATTTATTGAAGAGCTACATAAATAAACAGCGTCAGCGTCGTTTTGAGCGGCGCTGACGCTGTTTCATTCTCTGTATGTAACAACAACATCATTTTCCATAATGACCGTTTTTCCGTCCGGTATCAGTGTTTCATCGCCGCGGATAATCATGGCAATCAGTTCGTCCGGTGCAAGGCATAGCTCGGAAATGCTATGATTGCACCAATGATTATCGCTGTCAATCCGCGTTTCCGTCAGTTGTTCGCTGTCGCTTGGTTCGTAGGCAGGGACACTTAATATAATCGTGTCGTTTGCTAAAATACGGGTATCGCCTTTTGTAATAATGGTTTCATGATTTCGCTTAATCATTAGCGCAAGCGAGCCTGTCGGGAAGTTGACTTCGCGCACAAGCCTGTTTTCGTAGTTGTGTCCTTTCGGGATAAACATACGCATCAGCGTGATTGCCGCGTCTTCCTGATAATCGTTGAATGTTTTTCTTACATCAGCATTGTCATCAAGCATATCGAGCCTTGCAGCCACGTTTGGCAGAAGCGTGCCCTGAACTGCCACCGAGAACAGGGATACCATAAAGACAATGTGAAACAAATTGTGTGACATCGCAACGCCGCTTGCCACCGCCATAATTGCAAAAACGGATGAGGAGGCGCCGCGTAGTCCCGCCCATGACACCAATAGACATTGCCGTACTGAACAGTGAAACGGCTTCAGCAGTAAAAAGACTGCAACGGGTCTCGCAATCAGTGTTAAGATTGCCGTAATCATAAGTGCAGCGGGAATAACGGCAGGCATTTGGTGCGGAAACGTTAAAAGCCCTAGTAGGAAAAAAATTAAAATTTGGGCAAGCGTTGTGACGCCATCGAAGAATGCAATCAGCGTCGCTTTGCTTTTAATGGGACTGTTTCCGATACAGATTCCCATGATGTAGACACTAAGATAAGCGTTTCCGCCCGAAAGCTGTGACAGGGCATAACAGATAAGCAGCATGGCAACCATAAAAATCGTGTCAAGTCCGTCGGAAATCAGACTTGTTTTGCGCAGGAGACGGACGGTAAGGAATGCAAATGCAGCGCCGATAAAGGTACCGAATGCGAGCTGCAGCACAATCTGCCCCCAAATATGCTCCGCCTTTCCTGCACGAATCATTTCGATTGCGATAAAGGTCAGCATGTATGCCATAGGGTCGTTGCTTCCGCTTTCCATTTCGAGCAGTGAGGCGGTGCCGTCCCTTAAATTCAGCTTTTTCTTACGGAGTATGGCGAATACGCTTGCGGCATCGGTAGAGCCGAGCACCGCCCCGACAAGAAAACTTTCAAGCCATGTATATCCAAGCGTAAATCGTACAAGCAGCGCCGTTACAAAGGCAGTGACAGCTACACCGAAGGTCGAGAGTAATATGGATTTTACGGCAACGTCTTTTGCAGCTTTCCATTTTAGGTTAAATCCGCCGTAGAACATGATGAAAAGCAGCGCGATTGAGCATATGTTTTCGGCAAGCGCATAGTCGTCAAACGGAATTTTAAAAATGCCGTCGCTTCCAAAAAGCATTCCGATAAACATAAAGAAAATTAATGCGGGCATGCCGAATTTCCCTGAAAATTTCTCCGCCAAAACGCAGAGCAGTATTACAATCGCAACAAGCAGCAGTGTAACTGTCATTTATATCCTCCTGTTTTGTTATGTCCTCGGGCATTGTACATGGGCATCCGATAGAAAGCTGCCAGCAGCCTGTCGGATGTCCGGTGCGTGGGCGGTAATATCCCTGCCCGATTGATTAGTCATAAAGTGACGTGTGATATTTTATCTTACGGTAAAACTTATAAAAAATTACCGCGAAGAGTGAAATCATAATGTAAATTGTAGAGAACGCGCCGGTAGCGCCTCCAATAAAAACTAAAATCCATAATAAAATATTCATTTGTCAGTTCGTTCCTTTCTCTGTAGTATTGTTTTCTGTTTCCGAAGTGATTTTCCGATTGCCGCCGATTTCATAAATGCACGTAAAGACTCCTGCCCCCAAAGCAATGACGACCATAATTCCAAATATAATATTTTCCATGTAAAACCTCCATATAAATAAAAAGCCTGTTTAACGGTACGTCAAAAAGACGCTCGTTACGCGTTTTGTTGTTTGGATTATTTTTACAATTTGGAATTGTGTTTTTTACCGTCCTTGTGGTGAATGTATTGCAGAGTCCTTAATCCGTATTGATTTCGGCATAAGCCTTGCAGAGAAAGGATTGAGAAAAAAATCGCTGTCAGGGTAAATGCGCCGCCCCAAAAGAATAGTAAAAGAAGCGGGTTCAGGCGTAGGATTGTCATGCTGCGTGGGTTTGACCTTGCAAGCGTGAACTCGCCAAGCCCCGAAAGCCTGTTTTCCTCATGATAGATATGTGAATTCAACACTCCGCCCGACATGCGTGTAATGGAAGCTGTGGGGGTGGCTGCGGTATGCGAAAAAGGGGATGACGGCATAGGCTCTTCCTTGCAGTACATTCCCAGCGTAAGCATAGATACAATTAAAACAATGCAGAACAGTTTTATCTGTATTTTGCCCTTCATAACGCAGCTCCTTTTTACGGATTGTTGCAAAACAACTTATGTTTCATGATAACAAAAGGAGAGGGAATATGCAAGTATTTCCGTTTACAAAATTTTGGCACATAAATTATTTACAAAAAATATAAATAGTAATATAATATTTTAAATTGATAATATTTTTTGTATTTACGAGAACATTTTTTGAAGATACCGAAAACCATTTTGTAAAACAGGCGGAAAAGGAGTTTGAAAAGGATGAAAGAAGCATATGAGTTATCAAAACGGGAGCAGTATGTGATGGATTTATTGTGGAAAAAGGAAGAAGCCTTGACAAGTGTGGATATTTTGGAGCAGTTGGGTGACATTATGCAAAATCCAACCTATGTGCACCGGACAATTAATCAACTGTTGGAAGCCGGTCTGATACAGGAATGCGGAAGTGTACGCTACAATACGCAGTATGCACGGAAGTTTGTACCGTGTATGACACGGGAGGAGTATGCTGTAAAATATTTGGTAATGCATGGGCTTCAAAGAGGGTCGTTTGGAAAGGTGGCAGCGGCGCTGCTGAAGGAAACGCAGAGTGATAATAATAATGATATGGGTGAGCTGATAACACAATTGCAGGAAATCATTGATGAGCTTAAGGTGCAGAACGATAATCCGGACGAACGGAAGGAATAAGGGGGAGATATGTGTATAACGGCGTACTCTTTGGTTATGGGGTGCATATGGACTTCCGTTTTGACGATTGTTATGCGTGTCATACAAAAGGGAAAACGGACATTTCAGTATTTCGGAGTAAGTAATTTGGTCATTTTGTATCTGTTTTGTGTTTTCAGAATGACAGTGCTAATTGAATTTCCTGTGACAAAAGTCGTTTCAGTTGGAAATTTGTATAATGCCGTAACGCAATTTTTTACGAAAAAAGTGATTGGCGGAAGGGTTTGTATTGGATATTTTTTTCTCATGCTTTGGTGCTTTGGTGCGGTTATAAAACTGATTTGGATGATACGGGATTACAGAAAAGTAAATCGGATGCTTTGTGCCTGTGTTATGAAGGAGGAAGGCATGGAATGTGAACTGCTAAAAATGTTACAGAATGAAGAGGGAGATAAGCGGAAAATCAGAATCTATAGGACGCCATTTGAGGTGCCGATGGAGATGGGGATTTTACATCCAATCATTCTGCTGCCTGACAGGGAATATAAGGAACGGAATTTGTATTATATTATGAAGCACGAATATACGCATATTTTAAACCGTGATACGACGGTTAAGCTGCTGCTGAATCTTTGGGGCTGTATTTTTTGGTGGAATCCGATAGCATATCTGCTGAATACGGATATTGAGGATACGATGGAGTTAAAATGTGACCTGAAAGTGGCAGGAGGGCTGAGATATGAGGAAAGAGCGGCGTATTTGTCAGCGATTTTGGATGTGATTCAGAATACGGCAGATAAGGAAGATGAGATTTCGAATAAGGGATACGACGGGGAGAAAATTAAGAAAAGGTTTCGCTGTATTGCGCAATGTTCAGATATGACAAAACGGGGAACGGCGAAGTACAAAATATATAAGGCAGCGGTAGTAATGATATATATCATTATGTTTTGTGCTTCCTATTGTGTTGTTTTTCAGTCTGCATTTGAGGCACCGACAGAAGAAGTAATGGGGAAGAATATTTATTATTTGGAGCCTGAAAATACGTTTTTGCGGGAAAAGGAAGGGATGTATGAGGTAATATACAACAATCAATGTGTTGGAGTAGTTGAAAAGGAGGCTGCATTCATGCTGCAGGAAAGTGGATTTGAGGTAAAAGGAGAGAAAAGAAGATGAAAAGATTGTATAGTATCGGAACCAATTTTGCCTTAAATTTCCTTATACACCGGACGGAAACAGTAATACTCCTGTAAATGGCAATTGGTCATTTGGGTTTAAGACTGCTTTGAAAACGAAAACAATGAAGCCTGTAATATGTATCTATTACAGATATGAATATGGAGATTAAATATGAATATAAATTTGGACGATCTTATAGGATCATATTATTATAATTGCGTAACAGGAGAAATAGGTATTACTGGAGCCTCTGACAGGATGAATGAACGATATAGGAAGAGAATGAAGGAAAATGCGATATATGAATCGGATGTAAAGGACAAGATGGTTCCGTTAGGACGGGATTCGTATACCAGCACACCGATTACAGATGAGAATTACGAGGAAATTAATAGACCAAAACATCCTATGCCAAAGCATTGTTACGGCACAGGATTTGGGTATAGGCAGAGAAACGAGATTAATCAGATGCTGCAGGATTATTATACCGGAAAATCCGTCACAACGCAGGAACTGAAAGACTATTTTAAGGACTGCTGCAAGGACATGAGGGTGGTGATGGCGCAGGAAAGCCGGACAACAGGACTTGATCCCGTGCATAATGAACAGATTATTCTTGATACCTATGAGCAGTTTCGGATGTCAAACTCTGCAATGGCAAATTACGGCTGTCAAAAGGAAGGCGAGCGTATTGCGGTAAAAAACGGCTGGCGTGAGGGCGAACCGATTGACTGGGTATATTATAACGCGGATTTTTATTATCAGTCAGAGGAACTGCGGCAGATTTTCAAGGAAGCGGCGCAGGAAATGGCACACGAATGGAAGTGCGGGGAAATTGACACTTCGACAAGAGATACGGATAATAGCCTTTCTTATAGCAGCAGCTTTCATCAGGTGTGGAACCATAGTGGGAATAATGGGACGAGGATAATGGATATGGCAGACCTTTCAGAACAGCCACCATTGGGTTTCTGTCTGTTTTTTCGGGAGGTTTTAGAAGGAAGCGCTTATTATGGGATATTTCAGACAGGGATGGATGGAAAAGCTGATATTGAAAAAAAGACGGCGCTTAATCCGACACAGTCTTATAATTTAGGTGCGCTCTTTCAAAAGAGCAGTAATAACAAATCATTGCTACATTATTTGAAAAATTTTAATGCT
The DNA here is from genome assembly GCA_947175775.1 of uncultured Lachnospiraceae bacterium. Classification (GTDB taxonomy): domain Bacteria; phylum Bacillota; class Clostridia; order Lachnospirales; family Lachnospiraceae; genus COE1. The sequence continues at coordinate 8,171 of CAMWNY010000054.1, forward strand.
TTCACAAGGTATTATGGGACAACCAAATTGAGAAAGGGATAAAAAAATATCGGTTTGGAACAAAATAAAGTACTGTAATAAGGCTTTGGTAAAAGTATGGTTATTTTATGAAAAAACAGGCATTATTGCACAATGATGCCTGTTTTTGCCATTATTGTTTCTTTTTGCGAAGCGTGGGTCTTTTCCAAATATTCATGCGATAGAGGATATACAAAAGTGCAGCGGAAATGCCGTTACTGATGACAACGCTGTACCAAATGCTGCGCACGCCCATATGGAATACCGTTTCGCAGATAAACAGCGTCAGAAACCGGAATACCCAAAGTCTTGTTGCATCAATAATCATGGTAACTTCTGTATGTCCCGTGCCCTGAAACAGTCCGCTTGTGGCGTTGTGGATTCCGTTTGTCCAGCACCAAAATGCCATAATGCTTAAAAAATCCGCAGCCATGCCGATAACGGCGTCGTTATCGGAAAAAATGCTGACAATGCTTCTTGAAATCGGCGCGCGCGATAATATAAACCCGCCGACAAACAGGAATACGATGCTGATATTGCGTGACAGCTTATAGCCGTGCTCCGCTCTGTCATATTGGTTTGCGCCGATATTTTGCCCGACAATCGTAGCGACGGCGGAACCGATGCCGTTTGACGGAAGCGTAATCAGCCCGTTTACCTTGTTGCCGATACCGTATGCTGCCATCGCCTGCGTGCCGTATTTGTAGACGTTTTTACTCATTAACAGAAAACCAAGCTGCATGGTGGAGCCGCCGATTGCAGTCGGAAGCCCCACACGGAAAATGGAAAGCAGCTTTTCTTTCTCAAACCGCAGGTGCCGCAGATCAAGATATACTGTCTGCGTGCGCCGCGTGAGCGCCCAAAAGGCAATCAGCGCGGAGGGGACTTTCGCAAGCAGCGTCGCAAGTGCGGCACCGGTGATGTTGAGATCCAATGTAATCATCAAAAGCGGATCCAAAACCATATTGATAAGAATCCCTAGAAAATTTAAAAGCATTGGGCGGACGGTATCGCCCTGCGCCTGATGTATGGCGTTATAGATATTGATTGTGTACAAAAGCGGCATATCGAGAACAACAATTTGTAAATAGACCGTGCCGTAGTTAAACGTAACGCCGTCTGCACCAAGCCAGCGCACAATAGAGGGAGTGGCAAAAAAACAAACACCTGCGCATACAACTGCAAAAATCATTGCACAGGCAAAAATCTGATTCGCCATGCTTTTGGCATTTTTATCATCCCTTGCGCCGATATACTGGGCAATCAGCACGGAGCCGGCGACGGTGATGCCTGTCCCGAAATTTAAGATAATATTCTGCACCGGCGTGACAAGGTTGATGGCGGCAAGCTGTTCCGTGCCGATTTTTCCAAGCCAGTAGGTGTCGGTAAGGTTATACATTGTCTGTAAAAACGAATTAATTACAACGGGTATGGCAATTGATAAAATCGCCTGCAGCATGTTACCATTTAAAATTAAGTCTCGGTTTATCTTTTTTGTGGGTTTCATATTGATAATTGTTCCTTTCAAAGTCTGATTGTTTGGATGCAGTATATCAAGGATATGGGAACTGCGTTGTGTTCTGCTTTATCATATAACAGAACAAATGGAAATGCTATCAGATTTGCTCATCATAGTATACAAACGCAAAATTACATTATAAAATGACAAGAAATTGTAAGACGAAAACGGCTGTATCCGATTTGTATCCAACTGAGTGATTTTTTAGTAGATATTTGTTTCCAAATGTGTTATCGTAGAAATATATGAAAAATGTCGGGACAGGTTTTGAATTGTCTGACAGAATGGAGGAATTTATGAAGTACGATATAATCTACAAAACTTCCACAAGCTTTGTCGTCGAAATCAAGGACAATGGCTACTTCTCATCAGAGCATGTGCACGAAATCTATGTAAATGGAAGTCTTGCAGAAAAGAGCGACAGAAATGTGGCAAGTGTGTTTGGGCTTGCACCTGCGACCACGTACGACGTGGAGCTTTGGTATGACGGGGAGACGCAGCGCTTTGAAGTGACCACAAACGATGAATATGTGACTTTAAACGTAAAGGATTTTGGGGCAAAGGGCGATGGGGAAACAGATGATACTCTATTTATCCAGTGTGCAATCAATGCATGTCCGAAAGGCGGCAGGGTGTACATTCCCGAGGGTGTTTACAAAATTTATCCGCTGTTTTTAAAAAGCGACCTTGTGCTTGAAATTGGAAAGGACGCGGTGCTTTCCGCTTTTACGGACAGAAATAAATTTCCCATTCTGCCGGGAAAAATCGAGTGCGTTGATAAGGAAAAGGAATATTTGCTTGG
>CAMWNY010000055.1 GCA_947175775.1 uncultured Lachnospiraceae bacterium
ATCTTTTGCCTTGCCAAACAGAAAACTATAATGGAGGTTGGTCATTATATGACGGCGAAAAAATGACAGACTATCCTCAAGTTGGAAATGGAGAAGCTAATCAGGCAGCATATTCGCTGTTTTGTCTAAAAGAGGTAGTTTTTGAGAATGGTTCGGTATGGAGTAATCCAGACTATGATCATTTTTTACAAACTTATGCAGGCAAGCAAATAGACGTTGAAACTTTACAAAACTATTATCCATACACATATCATTTGCAAACAGATATAGATTTATAATGTTTCAACTTTCAGAAAAGGGAAACACGCGTTTATCCGTAATACGGCAGCAGGAACATTCTATGAGAGAAATTGATTTGGCAACTTGGAATCGGGTCATGCATTTTCAGGTTTTCAGAAACAGCGTGCAGCCGCAGTATTGTGTAACCTTTGAACTGGACATTACAAATTTTTTGCAGCGCATCAAAGAACGGGGGGTATTCCTTCACATTTTCTTTTGTATTTGCAGTGACAAAGTGTGCTAATGAAATTGAGGAGTTTCGCTGTCGTTTTTGGGAGGGAAAGCCGGTTATTTATGACAAAATTAACACATCATTTACCTGCCTTGATGATGACAGCGAGCTTTTCAAAGTAGTCAATGTAGAGATGCAGGATACCATAGAGGAATATGTTTTACTTGCAGCCAAAACCGTAAGGGAACAAAAGGAATATTTTACCGGACCTATGGAAAATGACATTTATCAGTTTTCTTCCTTTCCGTGGGTTTCCTTTACCGATATTTCGCATACGGAATCCGGAAAAAAGGACAACGCTGTTCCAATGATTGACTGGGGAAAGTATTTTATCCGTGATGAAAAAGTAATGCTTCCGTTTTCCGTACAAGTACATCATTCCTTTGTTGACGGTGTTCATATCGGGAAGCTGGCGAAATTATTACAAGACTATCTGAACTGTTTTGTGTAAGACAAATGAAATGGGCAGAACAGGAGAACAAATATGAGCGTGTTATTAACATCGGCAGGTTTGGAAACCCAAAATTGAAAGAATGATTTGTGGACATGGCAAGTCAGTACCTGCGCGCTTGTCATACGGGATTTCCCAAACGGAATGGAAATCATTGGAGAATCGAAAAAGAGACCGTATTTGCAAAGAATTGCTTGCGAACGGATTAAAAAAAGCATAAAATAACGGTATATCTTTACAATATTCAAAATCGAAAGGAACAATTATGTCAAAAATCGCTGTTTACTTCCCGGGTATAGGATACCATTGTGATAAACCACTTTTATATTATAGCAGAAGCATTGCAAACAGACTCGGATATGAAACGTCCAAAAATGTGAGTTATACATACAATGCAGGAAATATCCGCGGCAATGAGGAAAAGATGAAGGAAGCATACGAAACGCTGTTTTCGCAGACGGAAACCGAACTTGCGGACATTGTTTGGAAGGATTATGATGATGTGCTTTTTATTTCAAAAAGCATTGGAACAATCATTGCAGCGTCTTATGCAGAGAAGTATGGATTAATAAATGCAAAACATGTTCTGTATACGCCGTTAGCGCAGACGTTTTTATTTGCGCCAAATCATGCAATCGCTTTTGTTGGAACGGCAGACCCTTGGAGCAGGATTGACGAGATTACCCAGCTTTCAACGGCGAATGATGTTCCGCTGACGGTATACGAAGGCTGCAATCATTCCCTTGAATGCGATGATGCTTTAAAAAACATTGAAACTTTAAAAGACGTGATGCAAAGGACAAGGGACTATATTGAAAAATCAGTCGTTTTATAACAAATTGTGTTGCAGGATACAGAGGTTTGTTCAAACAGTATAAATCATGTTTGGTTATCTCATTCGACATGTTCGATTGCCGGTTAGGATGTGTAAAATTTGCACTTGTGTCATCAGTGATGCAGGTGTTTTTTGTTTTTATACACCTGTATATTTATTTCCGACGAAAGTATAAAAAGAATTTTTTGTTTTCACGCCAAATATGTCGCAAAATAAGCGTTAATATGTTATGGTTAAGTAGCATAATTGCTTTCAGGAAAAGTGCGGAGGCGATTAAAGCGACAGTTAAGACAACGATGTTAAATGGTATAGTTGTTCTGATTGACGGGGTAACTGGAATAGGCATTGAAATTGCAATAGTATTGATGTTGGGATGTCTTTGGCAGCAAGTATCAGTTTAGAAAATTTAATGGAATCGGAATTTACGGAGGTTAATATCAAATGAAAACAATATGCGGAATTGACTGTACCGGATGCAGTTGGAAAGAAAGCTGCAAAGGCTGTATGGAAACAAATGGCAGTCCTTTTGGCGGAGAATGTGTTGTTGCCGGGTGTTATAAAGCAGACGGAGAGAATTGCTTTATCGCGTATAAGAATCGACTGATTGAAGAGTTTAACGCTCTTGGAATTGCGGATATGCCGCCTATTACAAATCTCAGTCAGCTAATCGGTGCATTTGTCAATTTGGAATATACGCTTCTAAACGGAGAAAAAATAAAATTGCTTGACGATTCAAAAATATATCTCGGCTATCAGGTTGAAAAATATAACAGTGACAGGTGCTATGGGCTTGTGGCGGATGACAGTTATTTGTTAGTGTGTGAATATGGCTGCAATGGTGCGGAACCGGAAATTATCTTGTATAAAAAGAGATAAATAAGCTTTATTCTCAAAATTGGATTAGTATGGTTATGGGAGAAAGTTGGCAGGACAAGGATAGACAGGTATGATAATGACAGTATGAACTACTGGACGGGGAACAAAAAAACTGATAAAATTAGTTTTATGAATGATATAACATTGAAATGGACAAAAAAGAGAAAAGTAGGATTGGTTATGGAAATGCTGTCCTATACCGTTGACGAAATAAATTATGTAGTTGATGGAAAGCACGTTGTTTTACAACCGTCTGAGCAGGAAAGAAGTATTGCGGAGATATTGAGCAAACGGTATGGAAAAACTGTTGAATTAGTACCTAAAATCATGTATCCGCAGGGAATACAAACCCCTGATTTTTTAATTGATGACGTACGGTTCGATTTGAAATCACCAATCGGAAGAAGTAAGGCGTTGCTTTACAATATTGTTTAAAAAAAAGAAGCAGGCATCCAACTTTATTTTTGACATTACGGATTGTCCGCTATCTGATAAGGAGATTGGGCAACAAATAGAAACAATTTATTTTTCAAGGCATACGCGGTTCATTGATAAGATTGTGATTATGAGGAACAGAGAAATAAATAAAGCATATGAACGGTAAATAAGAAAGACCATTTTCCCGCCCGGTCAGCCGATTCCGTGAATCGGGACAAATGGGGGCAGGAAATGGTCTTTGCTTACTTATTTTATACCATATTTGATGAAAAATGCAAGGAGGTTTCAAATTTTACTTAAGTAAAGTATTAGTTGTGTTACTGTTCAGACGTCCACCAAAGTAGTGGGAATCATGCGCCAAAATGCTCGCCTTTTAGCATTTTGTGTGCAAAAGCTGTTATAATTCACACCTCAATCGCTTGTATGCCGGTAAAAACTGACATTGGGTGTGAATTGTAACTTAGTTGTGAAAATGTTTGTTTATCAAACTGATTGAAACATCGTTTTTTCGAGTAAACAACCTTCCAGATAATTTGAACCAGTGTGATAAGCGATGTATTTTGGATTGGGCGAAGGGCTTGTGGTAAGTAGTTGCTGATTAAGGACTGTAATAAAATTAAATTCCGCGTTATAAGCTGACAGGTTATTTGGAAGAGTAAAATTAGAAGAGGAGAATACCAAAATGAAATTAAACGCAATTCATCATGTTGCAATTATCGTATCCGATATTGAGGCAGCAAGGGACTTTTATGTAAAAAAACTTGGTTTTGAGGTTATCCGGGAAAACTATCGGGAGCAGAGAAACGATTGGAAACTGGACCTGAGAATTGGAGACGGCGCAGAAGCAATCGAATTGGAAATCTTTGCGGAACCAAATCCGCCAAAGCGTGTCACCCGACCGGAGGCATGCGGTCTGCGCCATTTGGCGTTTCGCGTGGAGGATATTGAAGAAGCCGTTGCGGAATTGGAAAAGTGCGGAATTGAATGTGAACCAATCCGGTATGATGAATATACGCAGAATAGAATGACATTTTTCTTTGATCCAGACGGACTTCCGCTGGAGCTGCATGAGTGAAGCCCCAATTTATATTTTATGAAATTCCGTCTTGTCAGAACCTTGCTAAATTTGCCCGAATGTTGTAAACTGTATTAATGTTCACATAAGAATGTGGCTGAACAGTTTGGAATATCATTGGATAGATTATTAAAAAATTAAGGAAGCGCTGATTCAGTCAGTGTTTCCCTAAGAAACTATATGGAGACAGAAAGGTAAGAAGAAACATGGCGATTAGAACGGTCAGGGAAATAGGAGATCCTGTATTGAACAAAATTTCAAAGGAGGTCAAGGAAATTACGCCTCGTGTACAGGACTTGATTGATGATATGTTTGAAACGATGTACGAGTCAAACGGTGTAGGACTTGCCGCCGTTCAGGTGGGAGTTTTGAAGCGAATTGTGGTGATTGACACGACGGGAGAGGATCCGGTGCTGTTAATCAATCCGCGCATTTTGGAGGAGAGCGGAGAGCAGGAAGGAAACGAGGCGTGTCTTAGCGTACCCGGAAAGGCAGGGAGCGTGAAACGTCCCAATTACGTCAAGGTTGAGGCGCAGGACGAGGATTTGAATACGTTTATTATAGAAGGGGAGGAGCTTGTCGCAAGAGCGCTCTGCCATGAAATCGAACATTTGGACGGACATCTGTATGTGGAACGGGTAGAGGGTCCGCTCTTTGACGTGGAGCCCGAGGAAGAAGATTAAATATATCAATTTTGTGAAACGAATTGATCCGTTTTGTCGATATTTTGTAAAGACATAAATTCACGGATTTGATCAAAACGGAGGTAAAGATTGTGCCGTCAGGCACAATCTTGCAGGCTATGAAAGGAGCATGGTTATAATAATGAAAGTCATTTTCATGGGAACGCCCGACTTTTCCGTGGGTGCGTTGGAGGCGCTTGTCGCTGCGGGGCATGAGGTGGTGCTGGCGGTGACGCAGCCCGACAAGGCGAAGGGAAGAAGCGGGCAGATGCAGTATCCGCCTGTGAAGGAATGTGCGCTGAAACACGGTATTCCGGTGTTTCAGCCGGTAAAAGTGAAGACGCCGGAGTCGGTGGAAGAACTCCGAAAATATGAGGCGGACATTTTTGTGGTAGCGGCATTCGGTCAGATTTTGTCAAAGGAAATTTTAACCATGCCGCGATTTGGATGTGTGAATATCCATGCATCGCTTTTGCCCAAATACAGGGGTGCATCGCCGATTAACTGGTGCATTATCAACGGTGAGCAGGAAACAGGCGTTACGATTATGCAGATGGACGAGGGCGTTGATACAGGGGATATTCTGACGGCGGTAACGGTTCCGGTTGCGGAGGACGAAACGGCGGAGAGCTTATTTGAAAAACTTTCCGAAGCAGGCGCAAAACTGATTGTCGATACCCTTCCCAAATTAGAGCGCGGTGAGATTACACCCGTCAGGCAAAACGATGCGGAAAGTTCGCACACGAAAATGATGGGCAAGTCGCTTGGAAGGATTGACTGGAATAAGAGTGCAGTGGAAATTGAACGCCTTGTGCGCGGTTTAAATTCGTGGCCAAGTGCATACACTTACATCAATGGAAAGAGCGTTAAGCTTTGGCGCTGTGCGGTGGCGGACAACGATTTTGACGGCAGGAAACAGGCGGGAGAGATTGTCAACGTCACGAAGGAGACGATTGAGGTTGCGTGCGGCAAAGGCATTTTGAGCATCTGCGAGCTGCAGCTGGAAGGGAAAAAGCGCATGGATGCAAAAACGTTTCTTCTTGGAAATCCGTGGAAAGCAGGAATGTGCTTTGATGCAAAGTAACGGGATAAGGGAGGCGTGTTACTGCTTTTCGTTGTCAGGAATTCAAAGACCAAGAAAGGAGTAAGGTGATAAATATGATATATCCGTATGGATTTTACTTTGACTGGACTTACATTTTTGTACTGATTGGCGCGATTGCCTCCATGATTGCGTCCGCACGGGTTAGTTCCACGTTTCATAAATATGCGCGGGAGCGCAGCCGCTCGGGCATGACAGGCGCACAGGCGGCGGAGATGATTTTGCACAACAACGGGATTTGCGATGTGCGGGTGGAGCACGTGAGAGGCGATTTGACCGACCATTATGACCCGCGCACGAAAACCGTACGTCTATCCGACAGTGTATACGGCTCGACATCGGTGGCGGCAATTGGCGTGGCGGCGCACGAGTGCGGTCATGTGATGCAGCATAATGAGAGCTACGCACCGCTCAAAGTGCGTACTATGCTTGTGCCTGCGGCAAATATCGGTTCGCAGCTTGGCATACCCATTATTCTTTTGGGCATTTTGTTTGGCGGCAGCCCGCTGCTAGTCAATATCGGCATTTGGGTATTTTCGCTCGCGGTGCTGTTTCAGATTGTGACGCTTCCGGTGGAGTTTGACGCGTCGAGAAGAGCGCTTGTGTGCATTGAGCAATACGGGATTGTGACAAGGGAGGAACAGGCAAAAAGCGCGAAGGTGCTGCGTGCGGCGGCGCTTACGTATGTGGCGGCGGCAGCAGCGTCGGTATTGCAGCTGTTGCGGTTAATCCTTTTATTCGGAAACAGGAGAGATGATTAGAACGCATGGGCGGTGTTCTTTAGATGGAGAATAAAATAGAATGGAAAATGTAAATCTGCGCCTGCTTGTGCTGGAAATGCTGTTGGAGGTTACGGAAAACCGAAACGGCGGAACGTATTCCCACATAGCGGTGCGCGATGTTTTGAAGAAATATAATTACCTTTCACAGCAGGAAAAGTCGTTTTTGAAACGGCTGTTTGAGGGAACGCTGGAGCGGATGATAACGCTTGATTTTGTGATAAACCAGTATTCCAAAGTAAAGACGGACAAGATGAAGCCGCAAATTCGTGCGATTTTGCGGCTTAGTGTTTATCAGATTTTGTATATGGACGCCGTGCCCGATGCGGCAGCATGCAACGAGGCAGTGAAGCTTGCACAGAAGAAGGGCTTTGCGACGCTAAAAGGCTTTGTGAACGGCGTGCTTCGCAATATTGCAAAACATAAAGACACAATTGCGTATCCGGATTTGTCCGTAAAGTATTCGATGCCTGAATGGATTGTGAAACTTTGGACAAGCGAACTTGGTGAGGAGAAGACGCATGCCATTTTGGAGGGACTGCTTGCGGAGCATCCTGTCACGGTCCGTCTGCGTGATAAATCCATAAAGGAAGCGCTGCAAAAGGCGCTTGCTGCGCGCGGCGGGAGAATGACGGACCATCCATACCTGGAGAATGTATACAAAATCGAAAAGACAGACGATATGACGACGCTTCCGCAGTATAAGGAGGGCGCGTTTGTGGTGCAGGACGCAAGCAGTATGCTCGCGGTGCGGGCTGTCTTTGCGGACGTTTTTTTAGCGGAAAAAATGGCGGCAGACAAGAAAATCCATATTGCGGACATCTGCGCCGCGCCCGGCGGAAAATCCATGTTCATAGCGGATTTGCTGCGGGATATGGGTGTTGATTGGGACGATTTCCGATTCGAGGCGAGGGATATTTCGCAGCAGAAAGTTGTGCTGATGCAGGAGAATTTTGCACGCTGCGGCTTTCCAAAAGACAGCGTATCTGCCGCGGTCTGTGATGCGCTTGTCTGTGATGAGCAGGAAACGGCGGACATCGTAATTGCTGACGTGCCGTGTTCGGGACTTGGCGTGATTGGAAAAAAGCGGGATATTAAGTATCGTGTAACGCAGGAGCAGCTTGCAGAGCTTGTGACACTGCAAAGGCGTATTTTGGAGACAGCAGTCAAAATGTTAAAGCCGGGTGGAAGACTGCTGTTTAGCACCTGTACGATAAACCGTGCGGAAAATGAAGAAAATTTTGAATGGCTGATTAAAGAACTGAAAATGACACCCGTGTCATTTTTTGACACGCTGCCAAACTGTCTGCAAACGGAACAGGCGCGGACTGCGGAAACGGCGAAACAGGGGTATTTACAGCTTTTGCCCAAGATACACGATACAGACGGATTTTTTATCAGTGTTTTGGAAAAACAGGGCGGCAGACGGTGAAAGGAGCATGGTCTATAAAAATGGAGTTTGGAGAGGATAAGACGGACGTCAAATCGCTGTCTTTGGAGGAATTGCAAGCCGAGATGGTGAATATCGGCGAAAAGCCGTTTCGTGCAAAGCAGCTATATGAGTGGTTTCACAAAAAGCTTGCGAGGGATTATGATGAAATGAGGAATATTCCCAAAAGCCTGAAAGAAAAGCTGGAAAGCGGATATACATATACGTCCCTGAAAATCGTGGAGGTACAGACTTCGCAAATTGACGGTACGAAAAAGTATCTGTTTTCGCTTGCGGACGGCAATTTGGTTGAGAGCGTGTGGATGCAGTATCATCACGGCAATTCCGTGTGCATTTCATCACAGGTGGGATGTCGTATGGGATGCAAATTCTGTGCGTCAACAATTGGCGGACTGGAGCGGGGACTTACGCCCTCCGAGATGCTTGACCAGATCTATGCCATAGTAAGAGATACGGGGGAACGTGTTTCCAATGTGGTCGTGATGGGCACGGGGGAACCGCTTGACAATTATGACAGTCTTTTGCGGTTTATCAGATTGCTCACAGATGAAAACGGACTGAATATCAGTCAACGCAATATCACCGTGTCAACCTGCGGCATCGTGGAAAACATGAAACGGCTTGCCGGCGAAAATCTGCAGATTACGCTTGCGCTGTCGCTGCATGGCGCAACGCAGGAAAAACGTCGAACGCTGATGCCGATTGCCGACAAATACGGATTGGACGAGGTGATTGCGGCGTGCCGCTATTACTTTGAAAAGACGGGCAGACGCATTACGTTTGAGTACAGCCTGGTAGGCGGCGTCAACGATACCGACGAGGATGCTGAAAATCTGTGCAGTTTGGTGAAGGGAATAAACTGCCATATCAATTTAATTCCCGTAAATCCCATAAAAGAACGGGATTTTGTTGAATCCGCGAAAGAGAACGTGATGCGTTTTAAGGAAAAACTGGAGCAAAGACATGTAAATGCCACCGTGCGCCGGGAAATGGGCAGGGATATTGACGGGGCGTGCGGGCAGCTTCGGAGGCGGTACGCAAAAGCAGGACGATAAGCGTCTTGCTTTTTTCTTTCGTCTGTGCTAACATAGTAAGGATTATGGAGTACTATGTCTATCGATACGGTCGTGACGATAAGCGTCATACAGGAGGAGAAAAAGTGAAAGTATTTTCGATTACTGATGTAGGAAAACGACGGGAAATTAACGAGGATTATATTTATACATCAGAAAAGCCGGTTGGAAATCTGTCCAACCTTTTTATGGTGGCTGACGGAATGGGCGGTCACAATGCAGGGGACTATGCGTCCAAACATGCGGTGGAAAAGGTTGTGGAAGTAATTGAATGTTATACACAGGAGACCGATGCTGAGAATATATTACAGAAGGCGATTGATGACGCCAATACGTATATCAATAAAATGGCGAAGTCGGACAAAGGTCTCAAAGGTATGGGAACGACGCTTGTGGCAGTGACCGTAGACGGGAATTATGTGACTGTGGCAAATGTGGGCGACAGCCGCATGTACATTATCAATGATTTTATTACGCAGATTACAAAAGATCATTCGCTAGTGGAAGAGATGGTGGATATGGGCGGCATTGACAGGGAGTCTGCGCGCACCCATCCTGACAAGAATATTATTACAAGGGCAGTGGGCGTAAAAGAATATGTGCTTGTGGATTTTTTTGACGTCACCATTACGGAAAAAGAAACGTTTTTGTTGTGCACGGACGGTCTTACAAACATGTTAAAGGACGAAGAGATACACAGGATTATCAAGGAAAGTGCGGACATAGAGGAAGCGGGAAAGCGGCTGATTGAGGCGGCGAACGCAAACGGCGGACGTGATAATATAGCTGTGGTTCTTGTAGAACCGTTTGGGGGATTGAAATGATTAGATCTGGAATGTTGATTGGCGGCAGGTACGAGGTGCTTGAAAAGATAGGCACCGGCGGAATGTCGGACGTATATAAAGCGAAGGATGAGAAGCTCAACCGTTTGGTGGCGGTCAAGGTCTTAAAACAGGAGTTTTCCGAGAACCGGAATTTTGTATCCAAGTTCAGGGTTGAGGCGCAGGCGGCAGCGGGGCTGATGCATCCGAATATCGTGAACGTATATGATGTAGGAGAAGAGGATGGCATCCATTATATTGTAATGGAGCTTGTCGAGGGGATTACGCTTAAGAAATATATTGAAAGAAAATTAAGGCTTACGATTAAAGAGGCAATCAGCATTGCCATACAGGTGTCGATGGGAATTGAGGCGGCACATAACAATCATATTATACATAGGCTGTCTA
>CAMWNY010000056.1 GCA_947175775.1 uncultured Lachnospiraceae bacterium
ACAACATCAATAAGGGAACGGCGACAGCAGTGATTAAGGGTATCGGCGATTACAGCGGTACAAAGACCGTGAAGTTTAAGATTACACAAAAGACAATGAAAAAAGGAAGTTTAGCGAATTAAGTTATAAGCAGGAGCTGCCACATGACAGCTCCTGCTTTAACGTTAAAATAGTATGGCTTTTTCTTTATGAATTTCTTTTTTCCCTTGTAAACCTGATAAATCAAATTCGCAAGGGCGACAATGAGTATTCCGATCTGAATTAAATCCTGATATGAACGGATAAGTACATTATGAGGGTATAAAAACACGCCAAAGCTCAGAATTTATATGAAAACAACAAAATAACCCATTAAAAAAAACACCTTATTGTACAGATTTCACAGTACAGGCGGGTGTTTTTTGTAACAATATTTGTTAAATTTGATTTGACTATGACGCAATGTCATACTTTATAATAAAAACATAGCATTAGAGTGTAAATGGGGATTTTGCGCTCTAAATATAAAAATAAAAAGGAGGAGCGGGTATGCTTAACATGAAAAACAAGCTGGCAAAACGGATTATGGCGTTTGTGCTTTCGGGAGCAATGGTAATCTCCGGACTGGCACCAACGGGAATGACCGCGTATGCTGCAGAAGCCTCAACGGAAATTTCGACAGAAGCTGTGGAAGAGTCCTTTGAGGAGACGGAACAGAACGAATCAGAGGTTGTTTCAGACAAGGCAGATGAAGAAACACCTGGCGAAGACTCCGGAGCAGATGTGAAGGAGGAAGAGACGACCGAGACTGCGGAAGAAGAAGAGACAGCAAAGGATGCTGCTCCGACGAGTACGGTTGAGGAAACAGAAACGATGGTAGTGGAGGATACTGCCGTTGAGGAAGTCACAAAAGTAGAGGAGAATAAAGCAACGAGTCTTAAACTTGTGATGAATGACTTAGGTACGGACTTGAATATAGCGGAAGATGCTCCGGCTGTTGCTTTAGAAAACGATTATACAAAAAATGGCTTTACTGTAAAGAAAGGCGCTAAAACAAGAGGTAGCGGTAATAGAGAGGTAGACGGTGTTACAATAAAACAAAGAATTCAGTTGAATGGTGCAGGCACCACAAGCTCAAACAGTATATGTTTTACCGCAGACGCTGCAGGTACTTTGACAGTATATGCAGACAGTTCAAACTCAAGTGATAAGGTTTTGGGATTATATGATGCAGCTTATACTGCAATAGGTGATCCTGCAAGTGCAGAATATCCTGGAAAAATAATTGCTGCCCATAAGTTAAATACACTTACTTATACGATAAGTGGAGCAGGAACATATTATGTTGGCGCTGTAGAGGGCGGAATTCATATTTATCAAATTGAATTCAATTCAGAAGGCGGCACTACAGGTCCCGAGGAATCTTCCACTACCGAGGAGTCATCTGAAGAAGGACCATCCATTCCTGATGATGAAAAGCATACGGTATGGGTAGTTGGTGATTCGACGGTATCGGCATATGATACCTTGCAAGGATATTATGCAAAGTATGGCTATGGAACACAGCTTCAAACATATTTTGACGGATATTATGTAGTCAATAATATAGCAGCTTCAGGAAGAAGTTCAAAAAGTTATTTGACAGAAAGCAAAGCTGCGTATGAGAAATTAACAACTCAAATAAAAAGTGGTGATGTTCTTATCATTGGATTTGGACATAATGATGAAAAGCATGAAGTGCCTAGGTATACCAGCCCTGTTGGAGATTATAATACAGAGGGTTCTTTTGCAAAATCACTTTATGACAATTATGTAAAGATTGCACTTGTTAAGGGGGCACAGCCTATTCTTTGTACGCCTATTGTCAGAAGAAGCAAGACGGATACGCTTAGTGATAAGGACTGTCATATTGTAGCGGGAGAAACAATAACCTCAGGTGACAATGCAGGCACTTATGAAGGCGGAAATTATGCACAGGCAATAATTGATCTTGGTGCTGCAGTGAATGTACCTGTTGTAGATTTGACTGCTCTTACAAAAGCTCTTTATGAGGAGATTGGGGCAGAGGGAACACTTTATATGCACCAGTGGACAGGTAAGACTTCTAATACGGTAGATAATACACATTTAAATATTTATGGTGCTAAGAAAGTTGCTCATATGCTTGCGACAGAGATAGATAAGTGGAAAGCAGAAACAAGCGAGTGGAAAGACATAGATATAGCACAGCATGTTAAGAATTTGGATAAAATACCTACCAAAGAGAATGATTTGGTTGAAAATCCTGGCTTTACGTCGAGTGATCCCGGTTATAAGCCGCCAACAACAGGCAGTACACTTTGGGAAAATTATGGAATCTTTAAAGGTACTGCATTTGGAGCATTAGGTGGAACGCCTAATAAAACTAATTATACGTTTGGAAAAGATGATAATAATAATATGCGTATAATGGTTAGTAATAACAAAGGTAAACTGTCAAATGATCAGAACGGTATAGCAATGTATTATTATCAAATACCTGCTGACAGTATATTTGAACTTTCTGCTAAGGCTACAGTTAAGGCCATTGATAATGGTGGTCAAGTAGGATTTGGTCTTATGGCACGTGACAATATCTATATTGATAAAAATGATTCGTCACTTGTAGGAGATTATGTAGTGGCAGGTACGCTCGGAAGTGGTAAAGCAAATTGTTTTTACAATTTAGGAAGTATTTTAACAAAAGGTTCCAATTCTAATGATGTTGCAGCTCCGGCAGTAGGTGATACATATGAGTTAAGCATTGTGAGCAATCAGGAGGGACGCTCATGTAAATTTGGAAATAATGAAGCAGTATCGGGCGGGTTTGATTTTCAACTTACTGCTATTGATGCGGAATACCAGTATATTGGAATGTTTGTAGCAAGAAATGCAGATATAGTATTTTCTGATATTAAACTTAAAGTAGACGGTGAAGAAGTAGACATTATGGGAGAAGTTACACCTCCAGAACCTTCTGAACCTGAAGGTCCAAGCGGTGACGACGACCTTTCTGTAGAAGGCGATGGCGGAAAAGTCAATGTTGCAGACGGACTTTTGAAAGGCAAGAAGTACGGATATAAGGATGTGGCTACATTTACGGTACTTCAGGATATGACCTTCAAAACGGGCGTTATCAATAGTCAACAAGAGTGGGATTCATATGCAATTAGTGTTGATGGCGAAGACTATCCGGGCTGCGTACAGGGTGACAATGGTCCGGGTGCGTCACATGCTGTTCAGACTGAGGAGAAGGCAGTAATTGAAATAAAGGCAATCCAAAACAGTAAGATTACATTTATCTTGAGACAAAACGATAAACCGTTGTATTTTGTTGATACAGCAGATGCTGCATATACAGCGCAGGATATTGCTTTGTCAGGCAACACGCCTGGGAAACGTACGTTCTATATGAAGGGCGGTCATACGTATCAGTTCTATGCTGGCGGTTCGAAGGTAATGGTAGCTGGAATCTCTATTGCAAAAAGCGGTGCAGACGATGAAGGATGGCCGTTTAACGATGAGAGCAAACCCGAGGGACCAGGCGATGAAGGTTCAAGCCAGCCGGGAACAGGCGAGGGAGATTCGAGTCAGCCGGGAACAGGCGAGGGAGATTCGAGTCAGCCAGGCTCAGGTGATGAAGGTTCAAGTGAGCAGAATCCAAGTACACCAGGAACAGGTGAGGAAGAGCCGGATACACCACCTACAAAAATACCGGCAGACGATAAGATTAAGACAATCTCTATCAGCGGAAGCAGAATTAAGATTGAGGCAGCGAACCTCGTAGCAAATCCTAAGAAGGCACAGTATAATGTAACAGTTACTTATACATATACTGATAAGGATGGCGTTCGTTATCAGCAGCAGCTTACGGAAGGCTTGCATTATGAAGTAAGCTTTGTTGGAACATCTGATGGAAAAACTGTAGGAGAGCAGAAAATCAACATCACAGGTACAGGCACAAGTAAAAATGCAGTTACAGATTTAGGTAAATTTGTCAATAAAAAGACGGTTTCTTACCAGCTGGTAGATAAGAAAGCAGCAGTTAAAACAAATGATATTTCAAAGGTAAGAACGATTGCCCTTGATAAGAATGCGGTAAAGAATTTATCGTACACAGGTAATTATATTACACCGGTGCCGGCTATTACAGGCATTGAGGAAAAGAATGCGGACGGAAAAGCAAATTACCAATATGTATACAAGAACAATGTAAACGCAGGAAAGGCAAGTGTTACAGTAATCGGACAAGGCGATTACTACGGCGCGAAGGTACTTTCTTATACCATCAAGCCGACAGACCTTTCTAAGCCGACAGAAGAGCTGAAACTTTCTGCATCAAATGTAAAAGAGTTTGCCGGAAGCGGAAAGGCATACAGCGTTGAGGAAGCATTTGAGTATAAGGGAACTCCTGTAGTATTACACAATCTTACATTGACATATGCAGGTAAGAAACTGAGACCGCAGGAAGACTACACAATTGCTTATAAAGTAAATACACAGAAGGGCACGGGAACAGCAACCATTAAGGGTATCAATAACTTTAAGGGTTCTATCAAGATTGATTACAAGATGGCAATCAATCAGGATGTTGCAACAATCCTTGGAACTTTGAACACTCCTGAAAATGCAGTTCCGGCAGAGTACTCTTCTAAGGGAGCAAGACTTACAGAAATTAAGTTATCTAACGGTGTAACGCTAAAAGAGAATGCGGACTACAAAGTAAAATATGGTAAAGAGTGTAAAACTGTTACAGTGGGTCAGAAAGATCTTACAGTAACAATAACAGGAGCAGGCGCATACAAGAATGCAATTGCGAAGGATACACCGATTGCGATTGAAGTAATAAAAGGTAAATACCACATTAAGGATGGAACGGTTGTAGATGCGAAAAAGGCTGCGGATGATGCAAAACTTATCAGTGCAGCAAAGATAACAGACGCATCAGGTGCAAAAGTTAAAAACGTAACGCTTGCTGAACGCAAGGCAGACGAGCCGATTACATCTATTACGGTAATACCGGGTGACACAGAGAATTATGAAGAGACAACGCTTTCTTGCCGTGTGGCAGCAAAACTTGGCAGTGTGAAGCAGGTTGTAAATATTCCGGATCAGGCATTTGACGGTGTCAATTCCGTAACGGTTACAAAGCAGAATATTGCAGACGCTCTTGGTATTGATGCGAAGAATTTCCGCATTGTTTCATATAAGAATAACCATAAGCTTGGATCAGCTACAGTAACGGTTGAAGGTACAGGTTCGTACTATGGAACAAAGAACCTCAAGTTTAAGATTGTTCCGGATAAGATTAACCCTGATGATATTGCAGGCGGCGACGAAGAGGAAACAAGTGTAATCGAGGATCCTTCTGTTGAGGAAAGCGAAGGCACAACAGAGAGCGGAGAAACAACAGAAAGCTCAGGTACGACAGAGAGTGGCGGCACGGACGAGAGTTCAACGGAAGAAAGCTCCGACACGGAAGGCAGCTCTGGCGAAGACCCTGATAAGCCGACGCCTCCAGTAGAAACGGATGGAAAGCTGATTGATGTTTGGGATTTCGGCGTAAAGAATGAGACAGATGCAAAGGTGTATAAGAATCATGTTACATCAGATCTATGGGATGCCAGTGAAGGTCTTGGGGACGACGGTAAATACACCAAAGCCGGCACAGTTGCATTTGGTGATTTAGAGGTGGCTTTTGCCAGTGGTGACCGTGTTTATAAAGCAAGTGGAAAGACAGCAGGAGCCGGTAAAAAGACGACGTTTGAGGATTATACGGCAGAGGGACATTATTATTGCGGAGGAACTGGTAGTTCTAGCAGGAGGTATTTAACAATTAATAATGTTTCTGCGGGCGATAAAATATATGTATATGTGGCAATGAATAATGCGTCAATTATGACAAGTGACGAGAAACTTCATTTTGACTATCAGGGTAAAGATGGAGAGCAGAAGGACGAGAGAATGGTAAAAGACGCGACAAAGCTTTCGTTTATGGCAAATTATTCAGGAACATATAAGATATGGACGAGTGCGGATGCTACCTTAAGCGATGGTAAAATAGGCGGAAAGCCAAATTACTGCAGGGTTGTAAGAGTTCCGGCGGTAGAGGTAGCGGGAAATATTGATAAAGGCGCGCTCGAATCGCTTGAAGGCGTAACAATTAAATTTGTTAATAACGATACAGGTGTAGAAACACTTGCAACAATTGACGGAGCTACTTACCGGACAACACTTGCAGGAGGTTATACGTATACAGCGGTGCTTACAGGTGCGACTGGCTATGGATTTACAAAAGAGACAAAGAATATAACAGTAAATGACAGTGACGCAGCATCCGGAAAGAGCTGGGATCTTACAGTAGAAAAAAAACAGACATACAAATGTTCGGGAAGCATTACAGGATTTGAAGAAGGCTATCTTGCAGACAAGACGCTTGTTGTAAAATTTAAGACAGAAAACAATACTATAGTAGTCAATCTGAATGAAACACTTAGTTTCAGTGATATTGATTTAGAGCCGGATGAGGAATATACAGTTATTCTTGAAGGCGTAAATGATTACGAAGTAAAGAGCGGTTCTCCGTTTAAAAATAGCGGAAGCGAGCCAAAGACTGCAAATATTACTGTGGGCTTAAAGGATACGCAGACAGTGAATGGTGCGTTTATAGACCTTGACAAAAATCAACTTCCTGAGAATACCGTTACGGCACTGCAGTTTAAGAATGTTGATGATGAGTACATGTATGATGCGCAGGTTAGTGCTGCGGGATACACTGTTGACCTTAGAGACGGCGCGTACATTGCGGTAGCAACAGCTGGTGACTATGCAACAACGACGCATGTCGTAGTGGAAGACGGCGCGGTAAGTAAAGACTTGCTTTTCGTGTCGAATGCGGCAGAGGAAGCGCTTCCTTTAGTACAGGACCTTTATGTAGGGTATCCGTCAGGTCAGACTAATAACTATGATACGATAAACAAAGCGCTGAAAGCAGCGAAACGAATGAGAGGCACTGAAAGTAACGAATCAGAGCGCATTACAATTCATATTGCGCCTGGTATTTACAGAGAGCAGGTTATTGTTAATGTTCCTTATGTAACATTTGTAAATGATACACCTGAAAAAGAAGCTAAGATTACATGGTATTATGGTATCGGCTATAAGTATTATAGTGTAGACAGCCGCGGATACTATGATGCAGAGAGGGCATATGATAAGTATAGAAAGAATGAAGGAAGAACAGCGGAAAAACCTGACGTTAATAACTGGGGTACTACCGTGCAGGTTGAGGCTTCGGATTTCAAAGCTATAGGTATTGTATTTGAGAACTCGTTTAACAGATATCTTACAGAGGAAGAGCTTGAGGATGGGGTAGAGCCTATTATACCAAAGGACGGTACTCCAAAGCCTGTCAGAGATTATAGTTTAGATACGAAAAGCAAACCTGCTACAGAGCGTGCAGCGGCAATGTATATAGAGTCAAGAGGCGACAGGGCAGAATTTTACCGATGCTCATTCCTCAGCAGTCAGGATACGCTTGGAACAGGAAAATCAGAGACACATGCTTACTTTAAAGAATGCTTTATAGAAGGAAATACAGATTATATCTGTGGTGACGGTGACTGCGTATTTGATAACTGTGTACTTAATTTTGGAGGATACAGCGACAAAGGAAGCGGCGGTTATATTACGGCAGCACAGGATGGCGCGCCAAACGGTTATCTGTTTTGGGGCTGTACAGTAACCGGAAGCGACGGAATGTTTGTAGATCCTGGTTATTTTGGAAGACCATGGAGACAAGGAGCAAAGGTTAAATTTGTAAATACAAAGCTGGATATAGCGACAAGGATTCACGGGCAAGGATGGACGGATATGTCAGGCGCTACAGCTGCTGCTGCGAAAGGATTTGTGGAATATAACACAACCGCATTGGATGGTAAAACAATTCCTTATGATGATAAGAATATACGAAAGAGTAAGATTGTAGATACCAATCCGATTAATGCGGAACATCCGATAACAGCGTACTTTGGCGAGTGGGAACCAGTTTATTATGAAGCAGAAGCTGCCGGAGAATCGACTTCAATTGATGGAGATGTTTTAATTGGAACAAATGGCGATCCTAGTTCACTTTTGCCTAATTGTACTCTTTGGGTAACATATTCCTTAACAGGTGCAGATAATAACAATGACGCTTCTATCATTGAATGGTATCGTTGTAAGGATGGTTCAGAGGAGTTAATTGTAAAGCAGGCAGCTTCCGTCAGCAAAGATTATGTCGTGAAGAAGGAGGATGTAGGCTATACAATTAAGGCGGTTGTAACTCCGAAGACAACGGGCGGTAAAACAGGTGAAGCTAAGAATGTAACCAGTAACGTGATTAATGACGGATGGTATGTTCCAGAAGGAAAGAATCCGGAGCTTGGTGAAGGTGTGAATATTTTCCTCGCAGGGGATTCTACGGTTAAGGATTATTCCCCTAGAGGAATGTACAGCAACGGTGAAGATAAAGGCTCATGGGGCGAATATCTTCAAAGCTTTTTCAATGAAGATGAAGTGAAGATTGTAAATTATGCAAACGGCGGAAGAAGTTCAAGAAGTTTTATTAATGAAGGCTCACTTGCCAAGATTGAAGAGAATATTAGTGAAGGAGACTATCTGTTTATTCAGTTTGGGCATAATGACTGTGCAAACGGTACAAATTATCTTCCAGATAGGTATGTGCAGGTAGGCACACCTGATGAAAATGGAATTTATCCGACAACTGTAGGTACAAAGTCTTCAACTGATGGTTTGTCTGATAAGTTGAAAGAGGATTATGGTGCGCAGTACTATGCATATAACACCGGTACCTTTAAATGGTATCTGCAGCAGTATATTGACGTGGCAGAAAAGAAAGGCGCTGTACCTGTATTGGTAACTCCTGTTTCAAGAATGTATTATGACAAACAAGGGAACGGTACAATCAGGGATCACCATGATGCTACAGATAATACTCCGGATACGGTTAAGTCAACCGGTAACGCGTATGTAAAAGCAATGGTACAGCTTGCAGATGAAAACAAGAAAGCAGGTAAGAATGTTATTTTGATTGATGCATTCACACTTACTAAGGGAATGTATGAAGACGCTTGGAAGGCAGATAGTACGGCATCGGGGACTAGATGTGCAATTGGTGAGCAGATTATGGCTGAAGATTCTGGAAAGGATACAGGAGTAGACAGCACACACTGCAATAAGCTTGGCGGTTTTATCACAGCGGCATATATAGCAGATGCAATCAAAACTTATAAAACTGATGACAATAAGAGCCTGAATATCGCTTCTGCATTAAAGGCACCTAGCAAGGTAATGGGCAAGACATTAGCCGGAGATATTGTATTCAGCGTAGGCGCAGACAGCAAACTGACAGCCAATGACTGGATGAATAATTATGCAAAAGCTGATTACTGGACGACAGAGGGACAGAAACTTATTGATGTACTTCTCACAAACTAATAATTAACGCTTTTTAAATTTACTCATATACACTATATAAATTACGCCATGACCTTTACGAAAGTAGGGTCATGGCGTAATTCTCTTTTTGCCTGTATATTAAAACAAAGTATAAGTACCTTAAACAGATTGTCAAGCCGTTTGTATGCTTTGTAATGAGGCTCTCTAATGAAGCTTTCTAATGAAGCTTTTTAATGAAGCATATCCGCCGCGTCATCACGGCTAAGCCCATATTCCGTCATAAGTTCCTGAATAATCTGTTCTTCAGAACAATTCGTCCTGCGTAAATAATTAATAAAAGCATTAAGACCTTGCCTTTTGCCAATTTCAATGCCCTGCGTCAAGCCGTCTTTCTGTCCCTGAATATAAACGAATTTATCTTCGGCACGTCTGTCGCGTTTCGCCTTAAGCTTCATTTCATGCTCATAGCGCAGTCTGTCCGTAAGGCTGATTTCCTTCAATTCTTTAATCGCTTCAATAATCCCCAAATTTTTTGTCCCTGATTTAATCATATCCAAGTCCTCCTCCGTCTCCGCGTTAAACAGACAATGCCATTCATCAAGCGGGCAAGGCTGTTTATTATCATGATATTTTTACATTCCCTAGGAACCAAGTTGAGAAAAAATTTTTAATGAAGCATATCCGCCGCGTCATCACGGCTAAGCCCATATTCCGTCATAAGTTCCTGAATAATCTGTTCTTCAGAACAATTCATTCTGCGTAAACAATTAATAAGAGCATTAAGACCTTGCCTTTTGCCGATTTCAATGCCCTGAACATAAATAAATTTATCTTCGGCACGTCTGTCGCGTTTCGCCTTAAGCTTCATTTCATGTTCATAGCGCAGTCTGTCCGTAAGGCTGATTTCCTTCAATTCTTTAATCGCTTCAA
>CAMWNY010000057.1 GCA_947175775.1 uncultured Lachnospiraceae bacterium
GCGTATCGTCGGCAGCGTCAGATGTGTATAATAGACATCTCATATACTTCGTCAAATCCTCTGCCATACGCTTTGTGAGCGTCGTCACCAAAACCTTATTATGTTTTTCCGTTTCCGTATGAATCCTCGAAATCAAATCGTCAATCTGCCCCTCAACCGGACAAACGACTATCTCGGGATCCAAAAGTCCCGTAGGACGAATAATCTGTTCTGCCCGCAAAAGCTCATGCTCGCTCTCATAAACATTGGGCGTTGCCGAAACAAACAGCATTTGGTCTATTTTCTGCTCAAACTCCTCAAATCTGAGCGGTCTGTTGTCCAGCGCGGACGGAAGACGGAACCCAAACTCCACAAGCGTCGTCTTGCGCGAACGGTCGCCCGCATACATGCCGCGAATCTGCGGAATGGTAATATGCGACTCATCTATAATAATAAGGAAGTCATCTGTAAAAAAGTCCATTAAGCAATACGGCGCCTCTCCCTCCTCCGTACCGCTCAAGTGCCTTGAATAATTCTCAATTCCCGAACAAAATCCCGTTTCCCGAAGCATTTCCACATCAAAGTTTGTGCGCTCCGAAATGCGCTGCGCCTCAATGAGCTTGTCCTCACTGCGAAAATACCGCACACGCTCCTTCATTTCGTCTTCAATCTTTTCACATGCCAGTTTAATCTTCTCGGGCGCTACTACATAGTGCGATGCCGGAAAAATCGTCACATGCTCCAGTGTCGCCGTGACCTTGCTTGTCACCGGATCAATCTCGCAAATGCGGTCAATTTCATCTCCGAAATACTCCACACGGATCAGGCTCTCGCCGCCCTGTGCCGGATTGATGTCAACCACATCACCATGCACTCGAAACCGCCCTCTCTCAAGGTCAATATCGTTTCTGTCATACTGCATCTCAATCAGCGCATGGATTACCGCATCCCGGTCTTTCGTCATTCCGGGGCGCAGGGAAAGCATCATTCCCTGATACTCGTCCGGACTTCCCAAACCGTAAATACACGACACCGACGCAACCACGACAACATCTCTTCGCTCCGTAAGAGACGCCGTAGCTGAAAGTCTTAGCTTGTCAATTTCATCGTTTACGGAAGAGTCTTTCGCAATATAGGTGTCGGAGGACGGAATATATGCCTCCGGCTGGTAGTAGTCGTAGTACGACACAAAATATTCTACCGCGTTTTCCGGGAAAAATTCCTTGAACTCGCCGTAAAGCTGCCCTGCAAGCGTTTTGTTGTGCGCGATAACGAGCGTCGGCTTATTCAACGCCGCGATAATATTTGCCATCGTAAAGGTCTTTCCCGAACCCGTAACGCCCAGTAATGTTTGAAATTGATTCCCTTCCTGAAATCCCTTTACAAGCGTTTCAATTGCCTGCGGCTGGTCGCCTGTCGGCTGGTATTCACTGTGTAGTTTGAACAACATAAGCGCAAAATCACCTCCATAAATTGAATGTAGCTGCGGTATCTATATCCTATTAAAATTATTATGGACTATATAGCTCAAAAGTAATTCTGATTATATCATATGGTTTCAAATTTGTACAGCGTTTTTAGAACTTTTGTTCTGTTTGAAAATATTCTTCAATCACCGCCGCCATTTTCTTATTCTTTTGAAACTTTTTTGGCAAGTCTGTCTCGTCAGCATTATATCCTCGCAACTTTTTTGAAATGATAATTCCTTTCAAATATTGTATCTTATATTTAAACAATGAAAAATTTTTAAATTATAACATAGAAAGGCAGGAAACATTTATGTTTGTAATTTATAATGATCAAACAAAATTCCCAATCAAAGCATGGCTTTCCGGAATCGATAAAATCGAGGAATCCTGCGTAGAACAGGCGTACCATCTATCGAACCTCCCGTTTATCCATAAATGGGTATGTCTGATGCCTGATACGCATACCGGGAAAGGAATGCCGATTGGCGGTGTCATTGCCACGAAAGATGTCATCATACCAAACGCGGTCGGCGCGGATATCGGATGCGGCATGGTGTTTACGGCAACAAACATTCGATATGAAGAAATACAGGATGCGACGGCAGGAACCGCGACGCTCGTGCAGTCCATTATCGGGAATATCATGCGGTCAGTTCCCGTAGGATGCGACAGATATAAGCAGAAGCAGGAATCCCCTGTCTTGGATTTGGCGCTTGAAAATATGGATCAATACGAAGCAAATCCCGATTTAATCCATTTAATCGAAGAAGGTTATTATCAGACAGGAACACTTGGCAGCGGAAATCATTTTATTGAGCTTCAGGAAGATGAAAACGGATACCTCTGCATAATGATTCATTCCGGAAGCCGTCACCTTGGAAAAGAAATTTGTGATTATTTTCACAATGCGGCACGTGCATTAAATCAGACATGGTACAGCCAGGTTCCTGATGAATACAGGCTTGCCTTTCTTCCGGTACATACAAATGAAGGCAGGCAGTATCTGAACTGGATGCAGCTCGCGCTCGATTATGCATTTGAGAACAGGGAGCGTATGCTTGAAAAGGTGTGCGAGGTTGTGAAAGAACAAATTGAACGGTACGCGGGACTGTCCGTCTCTTTTAGCAATCAAATTAACTGTCATCATAACTATGCCGCTTTGGAAAACCACTACAACGCCAATGTCTGGGTGCACCGCAAAGGCGCTACAAGGGTAAGACAGGGTGAACTTGCCGTTATCCCGGGAGCTATGGGATCTTACAGCTATGTCGTGGAGGGAAAAGGAAATCCGGAATCGTTTTGTACCTCATCACACGGAGCAGGCAGGGCGTACTCAAGAAGCGGCGCCATGCAGCAGTTTACGACCGAGCAGGTAATCCTCGATTTGAGGGAACAAGGGGTAATTCTTGGAAAGCGTAAAAAAAATGACGTTGCGGAGGAATGCCGGTTTGCTTATAAGGATATTGACGAAGTTATGGCGCAGCAAAGCGACCTTGTGACACCGATTCGGAAATTAAAAACGGTTGGCGTTGTTAAAGGGTAATAATCAGTACCACCGGCTAAGCCGGTGGTACTGATTAGGCATTATCCGGTATCTGCAACACCTGACCGATATTCAACAAATCG
This sequence comes from uncultured Lachnospiraceae bacterium, assembly GCA_947175775.1. Classification (GTDB taxonomy): domain Bacteria; phylum Bacillota; class Clostridia; order Lachnospirales; family Lachnospiraceae; genus COE1. The sequence goes on from CAMWNY010000057.1 coordinate 3,075, forward strand.
CTTGTCAGTCCGTTTAAGCGCATAATCGCGTCTACCGTCGTATTGAAACGCCTTGCCAAAAGCCAAAGCGTATCCCCGCTTTTCACGGTATATGCAAAAGAACCGCTTCCCGGCGGAGAGACATTTTCCCCAATTCCCAAATACGTGTCATAAAGCGCATTCCATGTACGCGCGCCCACAATACCGTCCGGAGAAAGCCGCATTTCATTTTGGAAGGCAACCACCGCCTGTCTTGTACCGCTGCCGAAAATACCGTCCTGTGCAATCACCGGAATACCGGGATAATATTCACCGATTACATTCAGCAGATATTGCAGGGTAATGACATCCTGCCCCGTAGAACCCTGCCTAAGCACCGCAGACGGCGGAACTGTTCCGATTCCAAGCGTATTGCCCTCACTATCCAATTCGGCAAGTCTTGCAACAGCGGCATAAATGCCTGAAATTTTATACCATGTCGCCTTTCCGACAATCCCGTCCGCCGTTAAATTGAATATTCGCTGAAACGCTGTCACTGCTGCCCTTGTGCTGTCGCCAAATACGCCGGATTTATCCGTAATCGCAGGAATTGCAGGATAATTGCGCCTAATTCTGTTTAAGTACGTCTGAATGGTCTGCACGTCAAGACCGGTACTTCCGACTCTCAGCGCCGTGCCCGGATAGGAGGATACAATACCGGTAATCGTATTCGTCTGCACAATTTCTATATCATTCGGATAATAAGAGCGCAGAATCTGCAGCGGAGTGAAATTCCGGTCTGCCAAAGAAACGCTTCCCCACTGTGACATTCCCTGACAGGTCGCAGTCGTACCATTACAGAAGGAAGTAAAATAAGGCGCATTCTGTCCGCTTCTTCTGACATATTCATTAAAAATCTCATCCACAATCCTGCTGATAGATTCATAAATCGGACGCCCGTATACAAAATACTGGTCATACGCGGTACTATTGGTAATATCAAAATTATATCCTTGATTCCGGTACCATTCCGTGTAAATCCGGTTTAATGCAAATGTAATAATCGCATAAATATTGGCACGCAGCGCCGCGTCAGGCCATGTAGGATAAATCTCGCTGCTCGCAACGTTTTTCACATAATCGGGAAACGACACCTGTACATTGGAGGCATAGGCAGCCGGCGTTCCCATATGCACGGTAATCGGATTGGGAATCACGACCTGACGCAGTACATAGGGCGCAGCCATCGGTCCCTCCTGATTGCGTGCCCTCTGCATTGCAACAGCAGGTCTCCCTACATAAATATTCGTCTGCTCCGGGCTGGTCTGCCGCTCCTGCATCGGAACAAGCGCAATTGGCAGAATCGCCGTTTCACCGTCAAGAATCGGAATATCCACTACGGAAATCGTATTAAAACCTGCTTTTTGCGCAAATACACTGTAGCTAAAATACGGTATCCCAGTATAGTATTGATTCAGGGAAAAGCTTTTATCTATCGTTTCTAACGGGACCACCTGCGTTTCCCCATTCCCATCCGTTGTCATTTCATAGATAATGTTTTTTGCATGATCCACTATCTGTATGTACACATTGGCGAGCGGCACCGCATCATGTGCGGTCCGCGCCTGCACTGTCAAATATCCTATTGCCATAAATTTTCTCTTCTATACTTTCTTATATTGAAACTTATATTAGGATATGAAAAAGAAAGAAGAAGCGTTCCTGATACTTTATCTGTTAAATTACCATTTTCCCCTACCATTCTATGTTATAATATAGAGTGCGATAATAAAAAACAGAAATGAAGGTTTTTCTATGTCAGAATTTAAAGAATTAATCAAATCATTTTCCAAAAGCCGCGAATACGTCCGGGATTTCTTTGTATACGGGTTTAAGACACGCAGCGAATTTGGCGGCTGGAGCGGGCGCACTTATGATAACGAACGCCGGCGGCTGGAAAGCTGGCTTTGGGGGTACGTGAAGCAGGACTATGCCGTAAACGGAAAAAATATCTACCTGTCCATCGACAGCAATCTGCTTGACACCAATCCGCTATACCGCGTATGGAAGGCAAAAAGCTTCACCGATAATGACATTATGCTGCACTTTTATATATTGGACTATCTGCAAAAAAATGTGCAGCAAACAGCCGACGCAATAACCGACGGCATCCTTGCGCAATACGATGTCATGTTCGAGCCGCAGACCGTCCGGCGAAAATGCAATCAGTACGCAAAGGACGGCTTGCTCTCAAAGGAACGGCTTGGCAAGGAAGTCCTATACCGCCTGAACCCGCCTTTTCGGAAAACACTTTCCGTATACCCCGGGTTCGCAAATGCGCTTGCCTTTTATCAGCTTTTTTCCCCGCTTGGCATTGTGGGAAATACCATTATGGACAACGTCTCCCTCAAAAATAATACCTTCCGCGTCAAGCACAGTTTTTTTGTACATACCTTAGAAGATGAAATCCTGCTTGACCTCCTTTGTGCAATGCACGAGGAAAAAACAGTCCTGTTAAACGTCAAAAGCACAAAGTCGGATGTCTTTCAGAAAACAGAAGGCGTTCCGTTAAAAATCTTTATCAGCACCCGGACGGGACGACGGTTTTTGTGCCTGTATCTTCCTAACGCAAAGCGCTTTACATCGATACGGCTGGACGCTGTAAAACAAGTGGAAATAAAAGAACTTTATCCCGATTATCAGACTGTCAAAGAACATTTGGAAAAAAATAAAGCGTCCGCATGGGGCGTTTCCTTTCAAAACAACAGCCACAGGCATTTGGAGCATGTAAAGCTGACGCTCCACATTAACGAACATTTCGAGGCATATATAATAAACCGATTGGAACGGGAAGGAAAGGGCGGCGTTGTCCGGCGCATTGCTCCCGACACATACTGCTATGAAACTGATGTGTTTGACGCAAACGAAATGCTGCCCTGGATACGCTCGTTTCTTGGCAGAATCATCGCAATCGAAACCGAATGCCCCAAACTTAACCAGCTTTTTCAACGCGATTTTGCCGCAATGTACCGTATGTATTTTGGAGAAAACGCGCAGACTGCCGCCGAAGACGACATGGAGGATTAAAATGAGCGAACTATTTTCAGAAGTATACAACTGCTACTTTCAGGTCATCAAATCCCTGATTGAAGCAAAACAATTCATCTCCGATAAGGAATTGCACTACCGCATTCAGGACACCTGCTTTGCGGAAAGCATTCTCTACCTGCTGCCAAAGCTCACCGAAAGCGGCTGGGGCTTTTATGAAAAACAGGACGGCGTTCTGCGCTCAAAATTCTCAACGGACTTCTATGTTCCGCTGACCGACCTGCAGAAATCCTACCTGAAAGCAATCCTGTTGGATGATAAAATCAGCCTATTTTTCAGCGATGAAGCGCTTTCGCAGCTTCATGCCGCCTTTGCGGACACAGAACCGCTTTATCTGCTAAACGACTTCTATTACTATGACCGCTTTTCCGACAAAGACAACTATCAAAACCCTGATTACCGCAGACACTTTCAAATCATTATGGAAGCAATCCAAAATCACGAATATTTGGATATTCTGTATGAATCGCGCAATAATCACAGAGTACACCACATTTATCTGCCATGCCGTCTTGAATATTCCATCAAAAACGACCGCTTCCGCATGCTGGCAGTCGAAAACCATATGCAGCGCACGCGCAAGATTGAAATCTTAAACTTAAACCGCATTGTGAACATAATATCAACCCAAAAGACCGTAAAGCACATGCCCAATATTGACAAAGCAATCAAACGCTCTTATTACAAAGAGCCTGCGCGCCTTCTCATCAAGGACCGCCGCAACGCCTTAGAGCGCGCCATGCTGCAGTTTGCCAACTATGAAAAAAGCACGCGGAAACTGGATTCGGACACGTATGAATGCCTTATCTACTATAATAAAAAAACAGAAACGGAGCTTTTAATCGAAGTGCTGTCGTTTGGACCGATGATAAAGGTCGTGGGAAACGAAGCGTTCCTCAACCTTATCAAAGAACGCCTCCTGCGGCAGGCGGCGTTGATGAATTAGGCGTTTTCAAATTTTAAACACTTATCACAAAAGGCTCATTATAATATGGAATCAATGTGTCATGTGTCAAAAATTTCATCCCCTCCGATTTCGCCTGCGCAAGCAACATCCTGTCAAAAGGATCCTTATGCGGCGGCGCATTTTGGGGGCGTACTAAAGTTTCCAGCTCAGCTGCGTGCTTATTATATATCGGCAGTGATTGGAAACCATTTTCTTCGCACCCTTTTTCAAGATGCGCCCCGCTAAATAAAAATATTTCCGGATGCGCCATATGTTTAATCGTAATCTCCCATACGGAAGCAGCACTATAATAGATTTCGTTGTCTGTATCAAGGATTATCTCTCTTGCTTTGTCTGACAATTTTTCTGAATCCAAAACAGACCATATTGCAATATGTGTATCAAGTAAAATTTTCATCATTCATCCACTCCAAACATTTTTGCAATTTCATCATTGCACTCATCCAAGTCATGACCATCCGCAATAAATTTCTGTCCTTTCATACTTCCAAGCCTGCGTTTTGTTCCCTGTGCGGCAACAGCGTCATAATTGATATTTCTATCCTTTGCTTCAGCGGGCAGTACAAATCGTTGTATCATTTCAAGAATAAAGCGCAAGCTATCATCTGAAAGCCCATCCAATGACTGTGTAATCTGATTTTGTAATGTCGACATAACAATTTCCGCCTTTCTTTACAAATTTATAGTTCCTTAGGACAAATAATTTACTTTTATTATATCATAAATTTTCAATTTATGATCAACATTCGCCATTCGCAAAATGTACAAAAAATGTACAGATCCACTTTGCTCTCTTGCGCTCATTATATCAGAAATTTCCAATCCTCACACAATAATTTTTATAGAAACTCATAGTTCTCTTTCATACTAACGATTATAGTTAATCAGCATCCTCGCAACTTTTTTGAAATGATATAACGTTCCAAATATTGTATTGTATATTCAGACGAAGGAAAAAGGACGAAAGCCTGCTGCCGCAGTAGCTCAGTTGGTAGAGCGCGGAAAAACAGGTCTTGACAAAGACCTTAACAGCAATCCTTATCACCTGTTCAGTGGCGTTGTCGCGGGTTCGATTCCCGTCTCGGCGGCAGCTTTCAACTTTTTCCCAAGTCCAAACACAGCCTTACTGTGGAAAAAGTCGAGTGCAACCGTATGAATACGTTGCGCACTCGATTACAAGTCTTGAAAAAGACTTTTACAGCAATGAAAAACATTCAAGGTGGAATGCGCAGGTTCAAATCCTGCCCCGGTAAGGCTGTTTGAAAACGAATCCAATACAATGCAGGAAGGGGGAAGCACTATGAACTTCATGGAACTTTTACATCTCAATCTAACAAATCAGAAAAAGCGGACGGAAAACGGGGCAATCGGCTATCAAACCACAGGAAAAGCACTTGTTGATTTGAATTTTGCTGTCGCATCCCTTAGAAATGAAAGTGAAACACAGATTGTAAAACGCTTTCTTCCTGCCTTTTATGAGGACAGATTGCTTGCGGTAAAATGGCTTTTTTTCTTACGGGATGTCAGAGGCGGATTAGGAGAGCGCCGGACGTTTCGTATCCTGATGAAATATCTCGCGGCAAGTGTTCCCGAACTGACGCAGCGCCTGGTGGAACTTATGGCAGAATACGGACGTTTTGACGACTTGCTGTGTCTTCTTGACACCCCTGTTGAGGAAACGGTTTTAACGATATTAAAGGCGCAGCTTGAGCAGGATGCACAAAATTTAACACACTGCAAAAGTGTTTCGCTCTGTGCAAAGTGGATGCCGAGCAACAACGCTTCTTCCGAAAACAGCAAGCTTTCAGCCTCAAAATTGCAGCGTTTTATGGGACTAACCGCAAAGGAATACCGAAAACTGCTTGCTTCCCTGAGGGCACACCTGAATGTAACGGAAGTCTATATGAGTGATAATCGCTGGACCCAAATTAACTATGCCTGCGTTGCATCCCGCTCAAACATTCTTTACCGGAACGCCTTTTTGCGCCATGATGAAATACGCCGAAAAAATTACCTTGAACAAGTACAGCAAAACAAGGCTGTCATTCATGCAGGTGTCTTAATGCCGCACGAAATCGTATCGCAATACACTACATGCTGTGACTGGCGTATCAGCGTCAATGCCAAAGACACCGCCTTGGAAGCGCTTTGGAAAAACTTACCCAACAAGGTAACATCCGCGCAAAATATACTTTGCATCGTTGACGGTTCCGGCAGTATGCTGTGTCCAGTAGGAAACGGTAATACGACAGCGCTCCATGTATCAAACGCGCTTGGTATTTACTTTGCAGAGCGTATGCACGGCGCATTCCGAAATAAATTTATTACCTTTTCCGACAAACCGCGATATGTGAACTTAAGCGCCTGCAGAACATTAAAGGAAAAACTGGAGCTGGCATTGTCGCATAATGACTGCACCAATACAAATATTGAAGCAACCTTCAATCTGATTTTGCAGACAGCACGAAACAGTCATTTAAAGCAGAACGAACTCCCGCAGACTGTCCTGATTATTTCGGATATGGAATTTGACTGTGCAGCAGGAAACAATGTTAACGACACGCTTTTTGAGACAATTGAAAAACGGTTTGCAATGCACGGCTATCGTATGCCAAAGCTGGTATTTTGGAATGTCAACAGCAGGACAAACGTCGTTCCGGTCCGTGAAAACAAGCTTGGCGTGGCGCTGGTCAGCGGATTTTCCGTCAATATCTGCAATATGGTACTCTCGAACGAGCTGGACCCGTTTGCGTGCCTGAAAAAGGTACTTGACAGCGAACGCTACCAAAAGGTGGAAAATGCATATATACAATGCGATGTAAATTTGGTATGATTTCAGAAGAGATCATACCAAATTTTTTATGCATACGGGCATCCAAATGAAAATGTCATCAAATCGATAAGTCGATTCGCTGACGGATGCCCGGCACGCGCGTAGTGGAAAAACCATTCTACTACTCGATTGTATACAAGCATCCGGAGGATTATCATGAATAAAACAGTTTTATTAATCGGCATAAACGCCAAATATATCCACTCCAATCCAGCAATTCACGGTCTAAAGGCATACGCGGACCATTACTATCCAAACCGTCCAAACGGATGCAAACTTACGGTTGCCGAGTACACCATCAATCAGCAGGCAGATACCATTCTCGCCGACTTATATCAAAAAAAGCCGCAGGTTGCCGCGTTTTCCTGCTATATATGGAATTGGCGCATGATACAGGATTTGCTTGGGGAGCTGCCAAAGCTTTTGCCCGAT
>CAMWNY010000058.1 GCA_947175775.1 uncultured Lachnospiraceae bacterium
CTAAAGCAACCGCGCTCCGGCGCGAGAGTCCGGCGAGCCGGACTCTTTTTTATTTCAGTGCCGCAATCTCCTGCAAATGCTGCGGAATGTCAATATGCTGCGGACAATTCTTCACACATTGCCCGCATCCGATACAGTCCGCCGCCGTTCCTTTGCCAAACGTCGCGCGCTCATAATACATCCGCGAAAAATTTCCGTTCACCTTATAATTATTATACACGCCAAAAAGACCGGGAACCGCAATATTTTTCGGACATACTTCCGTACAGTATCCACACGCCGTACACGGAATGCTCATCCGCTCATTAATAATCTTTGCCACATCTTCCAAAAGCGCCCGCTCCTGCGAATTGAGCGGCTTCGGATCATTCATCGTCTTCATATTTTCTGACACTTGTGTCACATTGCTCATACCGCTCAGCACCATCATCACATTGTCAAGCCCTGCCGCAAACCGAAGCGCATAAGATGCCGCCGACGCATCACAATTGTACTCCTGCAAACGCTTCTGTGCCTCTTCGGGAAGCTGCGCAAGCGTGCCGCCCTTTACAGGCTCCATAACAATCACAGGTTTTTTATGCTTCCTCGCCGTTTCATAACACTTCCCGGACTGTATAATTTGATTTTCCCAATCAAGATAATTCACCTGAAGCTGCACAAAGTCAACCTCCGGATGCTCTGTCAGAATTGCATCCAGTGTCTCGGCATCATCATGAAACGAAAACCCAAAGTTTTTAATCTTCCCTTCGTCCTTCTTTCGCATCGCAAATTCAAATCCGTGAAATTCCTTTGTTTTCTGATACCGGTCTTTTCCCATATTATGCATCAGGTAATAATCAAAATACCCTACCCCCGTACGCTCAAGCTGCCGCTCAAAATACATCGGATACTCATCGGCAGACTTGACAATCACGGTCGGCATTTTATCCGCAAACACATAACTGCTCCTGTCGTATCGCTCCACAAGCGCTTTTCTTAGCGCCTCCTCCGACCGCTCTTCATGATACAAATATGCCGTGTCAAAATAACAAAAGCCCGCCTCCATAAACAAATCTACCATTTTATTCAGCTCGTCGTAATCAATCGACGTTTTATCCTCAAAATTTTTCAGCGGCAGACGCATTGCTCCAAATCCCAGTTTTTTCATAAGTAAGCCACAACCTCCTCAAAATGCATTCCGTGCGATGCCTTCACAAGAACCGTATCCTTATCGCGCAGAATACCTTCCAGCTCACAAATCATCGCATCCTTATCCGTAAAATAATACCTCTTCTGTGCATTGTTATCCACGCCGCAAGCCGCATCATACATGCTTTTGCACAAATCACCCACAAAAATCAGCACATGAATTTCCGCATTTGCGGCATATTCTCCGACCTGCGCGTGCAGCGTGCGCTCATTCTTTCCAAGTTCAAACATATCGCCCAAAATCGCCACGCGCCGCGGGCTTTTTTGCAAATCCGACATCATCAGCAAATCAAGCGCCGCCTTCATTGATACAGGATTGGCATTATAGCAGTCGTCAATTACCGTAAAACGCTCCGTGTGAATAATATGGCTTCTGCCGCCCACCGGCTCCACCGCGCAAATTCCCTGTCTGATTTGCTCTGCGCTAAGCCCCAAAAGTGTCCCCACGGCTGTAGCCGCAAGCGCATTATAAACCATATGCCCGCCCGCAAGCGGAATGTCCGCCTGAAAATCAGCGCATACTTCGCCTGTACGAATATGTATCATCACGCTGCTGCCGTCAAGCCCCCTGTTCTCATAGCCGTCCGCATAAACGCCGCACTCGCTCTCACTTCCGAAAAACAGCGGCTTTATGCCTTTTACGTCTGTAACTGTAGAAAGCTTATCATCATCCCCATTCAGGCAGATACGCGCATCCTCTTTCATATAATCAAAAATTTCCGTTTTAGCTTTTAAAATACCATCGCGTGATTTCAAATTTTCCAAATGGCACTGACCGATATTTGTTATGACACAAATGTCAGGTTTTGCAATTTTGCTAAGCCGGTGCATCTCGCCAAAATCACTGATTCCCATTTCCAGCACGGCAACCTCGCAGTCATCGCGGATTTTCAACACCGTAAGCGGAAGCCCCACTTCATTATTAAAATTGCCCTCCGTCTTCTGCACCCGAAATCCTTGCGAAAGCACACTTGCCACAAACTCTTTGGTACTCGTCTTTCCGACACTCCCCGTAATCCCGACAACCTTAACATCAAGCCCGTCAAGATAAAATTCCGCCATATCCTTCAGCGCCTGAAAGCTGTCCTTTACAAGAATATACGCACCCTCAGGGTCTTTCGGTTCTTTCTCACACACCACCCCAAGCGCGCCCTTCTCCCACACACTCCCGATAAAATCATGTCCGTCCACACGCTCCCCGGTCGTGGCAACAAACACAAAGCCGCGTTCTGCCTGCCTCGAATCGTGCACCACGCCAAGCGCCTCGGCAGAATACTGCCAACCGTCCGCCGACACGCCTTCCATATGCAGCACGCCGCCCACCGCCTGCGCAATATTGCTGAGTGTCATATTTTTCATACCATACCCCCGTATTATACCCGATACTTTTCCAAAGAAATGTCTATGATCTTTTGGCAAAGCGCCGGAAAATCCATTCCCACAACGGCAGCCTCCTGCGGCAGAAGCGAAGTCGGCGTCATTCCGGGCAGTGTGTTTGCTTCAAGACAGTAAAAATTATAATTCCCGTCCATGCGAAAATCCATACGCGCATAAGTTTTCAAGCGAAGCGCCCGAAAAACAGTTTCCGCACATGCCTGCATGGCACGCGCCACATTCGCGTCAAGCTCCGCAGGACACGTTTCCACGGCAGAGCCCGCCTGATATTTATTCTTATAATCATAAAATCCCGTCTTCGGTGCAATCTCAATAATCGGCAATGCCTTACCGTCAATGACCCCGACGGAAAACTCCCTGCCATCTATGTACTGTTCGATAATAACCGTATCCTCCAACGCAAACGCCTGCTCCAGCGCCCCGGCGAGTTCTTTACTGTCGTGCGCAATATATACGCCGACACTTGAACCGCCGCAGTTCACTTTTGCAATGCACGGATAAATGTTCCACACATCCGCCATATGCCTCTCTGTTTTTGAAACGACAATGCCCTTGGGCGTCGGAATTTTGAACTGTCCGAAAATCTCCTTTGCAATTGCCTTATCCATTGCAATCGCACTCGACAGATAATCCGTCCCTGTATATTTGATGTCCAGCAAATCAAACATCGCCTGAATCTTTCCGTCCTCGCCGTTCCTCCCATGGAGCGCCAGGAAAACAATATCCGCCTGCTGACAAATCGGGATTACATTCGGACCGACCGCGCATTCCGGATTGCCTTTGCGCATTGCCTTCACTGCATTAATGTCAGGATTTTGCTCCGAAATGCTCCCGAAATTCTCGCTCCAGTCCCGTTCCATGGAAAAAACATCAGCTGCATTTCCCTCATATCCCATATACACGTCAAGCAGCACAAGCTGGTGCCCTTTTTGTTTCAACGCCTTATAAATCATTGTTCCCGTTACGAGAGACACATCACGCTCCGTACTGATGCCTCCCGCCAATACTACAATATTCATTCTGTAGCCCTCCATTCTAAACCATTCGCTCCTAAATCCAGTTACCAGTCTTTCTCTATATCAATCAAATTTTTCAGCATATCGCTCATTCCAAAAAGCAGTATTCCGTTCCATTCCAAATTTCTGTCAGCTGTCTCCGAAAGTTCCTTCCACGCGCCGCTTTCGTCAATATAACACACACCGTTCTCATTCAGACCTCCCATATATTGTATGGTATTCTCAATAATCTCCGTGTATTCCTTGCTCGGCGTAATATCATTTATGAAGCACAACAGCAGCATATTATAAAGATTATCATACACCGAACGCTTTCCGGTCCCGAAAAACGCGTCATTTTTTGCCGCATTTCCGGTGTCCTCATTCCGGTCCACCAAATCCTTCATAATATGCGTACACAAATCCCTGTCCGTGTTCTCCCCGGCGCTGACATATGCGATGACGCCGTAAAAAACAAACCGCTGCGCAGAATAATCCTCATTCTTTTCTTTCAAAAACGTTTCAACAATCGTCTTATATTCCTCGTCGTATTGAACGCGAAACAATTGCACCGCCGCATAAAAACGTGCGTCTTTTCTGACATCCGTGTCACATTCCTGCTTTGAAAGCCACGCCCAAGCCTTGTCGGCTGCCTCCTTATACTCCTTCGAGACACTTGCCTCATACCTGCCGAACATATCGCGGCTCATTGCCATAATCCCGCAAAACGCTGCCGTCGCCTCGTAATCACCGTAAAGACTTCCATCCGTTCCTTGATGCCCTTTCAGCCACCCGGCAAAATACAAAAGCTGCGTCACAAGCTGTTTATCCTTTTCCTCCTCGCCAAACTGCTTGTACGCTTCCTCAAACAGCGAACCGTTGCACTGCATTGCGTACATAATCGCATGCATTCCGAAACTGATGTCGCAAATCCCCTGCGCATCCTCCACAAGCTGCACATCGCTTATATTCTTAAGCATCCCAACAAACATATTTTCGTATCCGTCCGGTGTAATGCCAAACGGATACGACTGTCCCACAATATCTGTCTCTATGTAATACGTTCCCGTATCCGTCACTTCGGAAAAATCGCCCTCACTGAGATAGCACCCGCTGTTTTCATCTAAGCTCCTTTTCCCGATTCGTCCAGTGTAAACCACCTTTTTGTCTGCCTGATTGATAACCCGAAATGTACTCCCCAGCTGCTCCCCGAAAAACATGACCTTTTTCTCACGGTTTGAAATATATCCTGCCTGATTGACAAAAACCTTTGTAGTGCTTACGGGAAGCGTAATTCCCTGGCTCACTAAAAGGGCGCCAAAATCCTCTCCGCGCCCAAACATTGATTGCTGTATCATATCCTGCTCCGACGCCACCTTCGTCTCGGTCTGCTCCGTTTCCACCTTTGTACCGCCGCAGCCTGTAACCGCAATTGTTACAGCCATAATCAGGGAAATCGCCCTGAACCTTTTATTCATATTCATTACCATAATTGTATCTCCAGTAGTTCTATTTTACACGTATTCCTTCGTTCTGTAAACCACTTTTCCATCGATGATTGTCAGAAGCGTTTTTGTAAAAGTTTCCATTGGATTCCCGTCGAAAACTGCAATATCAGCATCTTTTCCCTTCTCAATGGTACCCACCCGATCGTCCGTTCCGCATATCTTTGCGGCATTAATTGTCATTGCACGGTACCCGTCCTCAAGAGACAGCCCCTGCTTGACACTTAGCCCCACACACAGCGGAAGCGACTGGATGAGCGACACGGGATGGTCTGTCGTAATTGCCACTGTAACACCTGCGTTTGCAAGAATACCCGCGGTCTTAAATGCCACATTCTGCACTTCAATTTTATTGCGCGTCGTAAAGTCCGGTCCGACAATCGCAGGATAATTCTCCGCGGCAAGTTCCTCGGCAATTAAATGCCCTTCACTGCAATGGTCCAGCGTCATCCGCAAATCAAATTCCTTCGCTATGCGAATTGCCGTGAAAATATCATCCACACGGTGCACATGTGCCTTCAGCGGGATTTTTTTCTCAAACACCGGACGCCATGCCTCATAATGGAAACTGTAGGGCGTATTATTCTTCTCGTAATCGCAAAGATACTGCCGCGCATTCACAAGCTCGTTTCGCAGCATCCCTGCAATCGCCATACGCGTGGCAGGAGACGTGTCCATACTGGAATAATTTACCTTCGGGTTTTCGCCAAAGGCAACTTTCATCGCGGAAGGCATCTTCATGATTAAGTCGTCAATCCGTCTGCCGCATGTTTTGACAACAGCAAACTGACCTCCGACAACATTAGAGCTGCCGGGGCCGATATTTGCTGAAGTAATGCCCGCCCGAACCGCATCCGAAAAGGCTGCATCCATCGTATTTATGGCATCTATGGAGCGGAGCATGGGCGTAATGGGATGGACTGTCTCATTGCAGTCGTCTCCCTCCTGCCCCTTTTTCTCTTCTGTGATCCCCATATGGCAATGCGCTTCAATTAAGCCGGGCATCAGCAAATGGTGTCTCACATCTATCGTCTCGCACGCCGCAGACTCCGGCAGCGTTATCACATTTGATACCTCTGCAATCTTACCGTCCTTTATAAGTACACTGCCATCAAATGTCCCCGCTGTCACCATACTGCGGATCGTCGCATTTTTCAATAAAAGCATCTGACTGCTAATCCTCCTGTCCCCTCGTTAAAGGATCAACCGGTATACCGTCTTTCGTCAGCTTAAAATAAACATTGGAACCTTCTTCCGAATAATAAATGGTAGGCGCCGCTACTTTTCCCACCAAATCTCCCACCGACACTCTGTCGCCTTCCGCTACGGCGAGCTCTTCCAGTTGCCCGTAGGTAAGCTCATATCCGTCTCCCACATCAAAGGTTACGGTATTTCCCGTTTGGGAATCATAGTAAATGCGTTTCACAATCCCTTCCGCTGCCGCCGTGATTATCGTTCCCTCCGGTGCCGCAAGCACTAATGCAGGATTGTACTTATACTGCTGCATGGTCGGATGATACACCGCCTTGTCCATGCTGTAGTCAAGGAGCACTTCCCCCACGACAGGAAGCGTCAATGCGTCTGTTCCCGCAAAGCTTAAAGGTTCTGCCGCTGCTTCCTCACTCATAAAAACAGCTGCTTTGTCAGTACCTTCCAAGGTACTACCATCAAGCGTGGTATTATCCAACGGAACATTTGACACGTTTCCGGAATTTACCTCCGTAAAATTAGGATCAACATCCATGTCATTGTTGTCGCTTAAATCATACATATCAATATCCTGCGTATTCTCATAGCGCGCATCAGTCAGACCTGCATTTCCTTTTGTCAGTTCTGCCTTCGCCTTTCCCGAAACAAAGCGCGAATTATTCGCGTTTTCCTCCTGCGTATTACCATCATTTTGTTTTTCCTGCTCGAGCCTTGCAAAATCTATTTTGTTATCTTCCGTTTTCGTGTTGCCCCGTGCCGACATATACACGCCGGCAAGCGTCAGTGCAGACAATACAAACACAGAAGCTGCTATAATGCTCAATTTTTCCTTCTGCATGGCAGGGCGCCTGTTATTACGTCTGTTCATCCTCTACCTCCATTTCCGGCAAGTCACCAACAAGTTTTTATCGGTTCGCCTGTTGATAGCATTGCCGTGTTTGGAGAAGTTTATTCATAGATTGCTACCGAAATCCCGTCGTAAAAGTATTGCAAAATTTTGTAAAAATCCATGCCGTCCCGAGCCAGTATATACGCAAAATTTAATGAAAAACCAACACCCTCGCCCGCCTCTTCGACAAGCATACTGCCCTGGGAGGACGTGAAAAACGGAGCCGCAATTACCCTGTTTTCCTTTGTAATCACGGCTCCATATGTAAACGCAACGGCGCGTTCAATCTCTTTCCTTTTTATATATTCCTCACTGCCCGTATCCGTCCCCAGCTGTCTGATACAAAGACCTGTCCTGTCAAAATCCAGGTTTTCCGGGCATCCCTCGCACTCCCATGTATAAAGAAGATTGGTGCGGAACACAATCGCAAGCGCCTTTAAATACTCCTGCTCTAAATCGTACGCAGACTGCGACGTTGTTTCCACAAAATCCTCGCCTTCACTAAAAATAATATCCTCTGGTATCTGCGCTGCAACCATCAGTTCCACAATTTTCTCCGGAGCATAATAGAAATCCCCTCTGCCTTCATGAACCGTTACCCGAAAAGCAGAATTTATGACACTTGTGTCATTTTCTTCCGCTTTCCCTTTTATGGAATCATAAACAGATTTAGGCGGTTTTATCAATATACTGCCAATAATCGGCAGACTAATGATAACAATAAAAATTTTTAAAATCTTCTTCATGCTTTATTTTACGCATTACTATTTTATACTATTCATAATTTTTTATTTCCGTGAGCAATGAGCAAGTGGTTGCTTGCAGACATTTGGCAAATTCCTCGCAGCCCGCTGCGAAGTATTTGACTTTAACCGCACGTTTACACCCCGATATAATCCTGCGCTCCATCCACAATCAGATCCCCATAAATTCCGCCAAGCGCAAGCAGTCCTTTCGCAATAAGCCCCGCATACAGCATCGCACCATCATAGCGCAAATGCGTATTATCCTGCTTACCTTCCGGATAATTCTTATAAATTCCTGCATCAAAAAACATATGCCATTTACGGCTTTCTTCCTCTCCTGCTTTTTCCAGTGCGGCGCGGCTCATGGTAAATAAATCCACAAGCGGTACGTTATATTTTTTTGCAGCTTCTTTCATGCCTGCTACATAGTCTGTGTGCATACTCGCCAAAAGAGCTCCGTTTTCGTCAAAATGTCTGCGCTCAACCGGCGTAATCAATACCGGATATGCATCATGCGTTTTTGCGACCTGGATATACGTCTCAAGATTTTCAATATATGCCGAATACGGCTCCGTATAACGCGATGGGTCTTCTTTCTTTTCATCATTATGACCAAACTGGATAAACAAAAAATCTCCCGCTCCAATCTCTTTGTCAATCGCCGCGAGCCTGCCCTCATCCATAAAGCTCTTTGTGCTTCTGCCGTTTCTTGCATGATTTAAGACAAAAACACCCTCTCTTACATACATCGGAAAAACCTGACCGATTCCTGTCTGCGGATAAGTTGTCACATCATTGTTCTGTACCGTGGAATCTGCTGCCCAAAATATCTTATTCATGCTCTGACCATTCCTTTCTCATATCTGTAAAATTTTCTTTCCATAATAACAGTATACCGAAAAAACACAAAAAGGGAAACCAAAGTTTCCCTTTTTCTTTAATATATTTGCAGTACATATTGAAAAAACCTTCGGTTTTCCGAATACACGAGCTTCGCTCTATCAAAATGCAAATTGTCAAATTCGTCTGCAAGCAGCCGATTTGCCACTTTACATTTTGGCACTGCTCATTGCTTACGTGATTATTCCTTAACGGCACCAATATTAACG
This sequence comes from uncultured Lachnospiraceae bacterium, assembly GCA_947175775.1. Lineage (GTDB taxonomy): Bacteria > Bacillota > Clostridia > Lachnospirales > Lachnospiraceae > COE1. Next base: position 9,037 of record CAMWNY010000058.1, read on the forward strand.
CCCTTAACAAAATACTTCTGCAAGAACGGATACAAAATCATGAAAGGCAGGATTGCCGAGATAATACCCGCGTTATACAGCGTATTCTGCGACACCTCGTATGAGGTTGTCGGCGTATCACCGTCCATAATCATGTTTCTCAGCTTATACTGGAAGTTTACCTGATCCGGATCTGTAATGTAAATCTTAACCGTTGAGTAGTCATTCCATACTGCTACGGAGAACATCAAACCGATGGATGCAAGTGCAGCCTTTGAAAGCGGAAGCACAATCGTGAAGAATATTCGCATTGGCGAACACCCGTCGATTCTTGCCGCCTCAAACAGTGATGCAGGAATACCCTCAAAGAAGTTTCTCATCAATACAAGGTTATAAACATTCATACCATGCTTAAAAACAAGAATCCACATTGTATTTACAAGTCCCAACTGCTTCATTACTAAGTACTCCGGAATCATACCGCCTGAGAAAATCATTGTAAACATCAGGAAATACGCGAAAAATTCACGTCCCGGCATCTCAAACTGTACTAACACGTAACCACCGAGTGTTGAAAGCACAAGTCCGAGGAATGTTCCCAACAATGTTGTGATAACAGAGTTGAAGAACGGTCTGATCAACGCCTTTGTTTCAATAATTGTTCTATAACCATCTAATGTAAACTGACTCGGCCAAAGCTGGAACTGATAAACGCCAACCTTATTTAACGAGTCAACGATAACTTTCCAAATCGGTACTAAGATAATTAAGCCGATTATGATGAACACGATATAATTGACAATGTCAAACACCGAAGTTCTCTCACTTGGCTTTTTTGTTTTAATTTCTTTTTCCTTTGCCATATTCGCACCTCCTTATACAATGCCGCGTCCACGGGTCTTCTTACTTGCCCAGTTACATACAAGCACGAGGAAGCAGCCTACTGCCGACTTGAAGAGACCTACCGCTGTTGAATAACCATAGTTCGGCAATGCAATTGCGAATGTCTGACGGTAAATATATGTAGAAATAACATCAGATACATCGTATACTGCATTGTTGTAAAGTACGAATACAGACTCAAACATATTCATAACCTTTGCAAGGTTCAGAATCAATACCGTAATAATTGTATTGGCAAGTGCAGGCAGTGTTACGAAACGAATCTTCTGCATACGCGTCGCACCGTCAATGTCCGCTGCCTCATACAATTCAGGATTAATACCGGAAAGCGTTGCAAGGAAGATAATCGTTCCCCAACCTGTTTCCTTCCAAATATTAATCAAATAGAAAATCGGACGCCACCACGTTTTGCTAGCAAGGAAGTAGATGTACTTTGTCGTATCACCGT
>CAMWNY010000059.1 GCA_947175775.1 uncultured Lachnospiraceae bacterium
GTCTTGATACCCACACGGTTCGCCTCCTGCAGGTTATATCTTGCATACGGGTCCTCGTTCAGAACGCCCGTTCCCTGCGTGCGGTAACCCACGCGTACCATTGCAAACTGCACGCCCGATGCTGCTACCATATCCCAGTTAATCAATCCCTGATACCGTGATACGTCAATGCCAAGCGATGCCATCGGCACTTCATTGGGCGCCGCCTGCACAACCGTTTGGGGTACGATTGTCATGGCAAGCATTACAACTGCCATAATTAGAGCTTTTGCTCTCGTCTTAAAGTGTTTCATTCTCCTTCTCTCCTCATGTTGTTTCTTCATTTATTTATCGTTACGCAAAAAAGTATATCATACTTTTTCGACAATATGTACTTTTTTTTTCATTTTACATATCTTTACAGCAGCAGTTTTGTCTTTTGCTCCCGTTACAGGCATCAAGCCATGCAAAAATTCATATTCTAAATATTATCCAAGCATTCCCCCAAGCATTCCGCTGCCCGTGCAGATAAAAAGCGTCGTAATGCAGGAGCTGCTCATCAAATGAAGCTGCCCCTCCACCACAAACGTCACCGCGCAAATCACAAAAAAATACACCGCGCCCGCCGCCATGCCCCATAAAAACCTGCGGCTTGCCGCGCCTTTTGAGAAAAACAGCCCTGCAAGCAATGATGAAAGGCAGTATACGACAATAATACCAACATCCACTACATTTTCCCCCAACGAAAACTTGTACAACAGCCCTGCCACGACAACGAGCAGAATACCTGTTATCAGATATGCCGCCAGCAGGCATTTGAGCAGTGCCACCAGCCGTTCCGTTACCAATCCGCTTTTCATATTCATTCCTCCATAAAAATTTTATTAAGTATCTTGTATTATTAAACCATCGCTGATATAATCTATGCTGAACTGTTTTTTGATATGCTAAATTATGGCAGTGTCAAACAGACAAAAACAATATTATTTTATTAAAGGAGTGATTTTACTTTGGATACCCCTGGTGTCATACAACTTGTTATTCTTGCAGTGCTCTTAGTGCTGTCTGCATTTTTCTCATCGGCAGAGACTGCCCTTACGACCATCAGCGCCGTCAAAGTTCGTGCAATGGTGGAGGAAAACCCAAAAGGGCGGGTGCTCACACTTCAAAAAATTCTTGATAACAAAGGCAAGCTGATTAGCGCCGTTTTAATCGGAAACAATATCGTTAATATCAGCGCGTCTTCCCTGATGACTTCACTTGTCATTCGTTTGTGGGGAAATGCGGCTGTCGGTATCGGTACCGGTGTTCTCACACTGTTCGTTCTCATATTTGGTGAAATTGTTCCCAAAACATGGGCGATGTGCAACAACGAGAAGCTTTCCCTTGCTTACGCAAATGTAATTTATTTTCTGATGACCGTACTCACACCCGTAATTTTCATTGTAGATAAAATTTCAGGCTTTTTCTTAAAGCTGATGCATATTGATCCGTCCAGCCGTTCTGCAATGACAGAAACAGAGCTGAAAACATATGTGGATGTGAGCCACGAGGACGGTGTGATTGAGCAGGAAGAGAAAAAGCTGATATACAACGTGTTTGAATTCGGCGATTCCGTGGCAAAAGACGTAATGATTCCGCGAATCAGCATGACGACTGTCGATGTAAACGCGGCTTACGACGAACTGCTTGCCATTTTCAGCGAGTCGATGTACACCCGTATTCCGGTGTATGAAAACGAGATTGACAATATTATTGGTTTTGTAAACGTAAAGGACTTTCTTTTGGTAACGGATAAGAGTACCTTCCAAATCCGCGACATTATGCGGGAAGGCTACTATACGTATGAATATAAGGGAACTGCCGACTTGCTGCTTGAAATGCGCCGCATCACATCCAACGTGGCGCTTGTCTTAAACGAATACGGCGCAACCGTCGGCATGATTACGATAGAAGACCTGCTTGAGGAAATCGTAGGTGAAATCCGCGACGAGTACGACGAGGACGAGGCGGAGCTGCTCAAAAAGCTTGATGATTTCAAATATGAGGTCGGCGGCAGCATGAAGCTGAGCGACATCAACGATGCTTTAAACACCACCTTTGAATCAGAGGATTACGATTCAATCGGCGGTATTATGATAGAACTTTTGGACCGCTTCCCGACGGAAGGCGAGGAAGTTGTCACGCAGGACGGCGTATCCATTACCGCAACCAAGGTTGACAATAACCGTATTGAAACGGTTGTCATCGTTCTGCCGCCCCCTGAAGAGGAGCAAAACGAAGCTGCTGCGGAGCATGTGCAGGAGGACAACGCACAAGGCAAAGAAGACAGCGAATCATTTTAAAAGAAGCCCCGCGGCACAATGCGGGGCTTCTTTGTATCTACATCTCAGCAAAAAACTTATATGTATTCATCATCTCATCCGGTATCTGATCCGTTACCTTCTGCAATGCCTTAATCTTTAATTCGAACTCCTGTTTCTTCTTCTGTGCATTTCGCATACTTCTTGCCTGCGCTACCTCATATGGACGCTGCACATTCAGTTTCGTGCGAAGCGACTTCTCAAACGGACAATATGTTGCAACAATTTCTCTTGCCACTTTGTTCATCTTCATCGAACCGTTCGCCTCGTTCTTAATCCATGCCTCATAATCCATCAGGAAAATCTCACGCGAATTGTTTCTCGCCTTCTGAATCTGAAGCTTCACCTTCTCACGCGCCTCGTCGGAAAGGTCGCGGTTCTTTCTGTAAAACTGAATATAATCCATATACTCTGAAGTCAGCGACTTCACCTTCACGTCATTCCATGCCATACCCTGTATGCAGCGGCAGATTTCCCAACGGAACCGTCCGAACATCTTCACCATAAGCTCGTCGATATTGGTGCTCGTCATCACCGGAAAGCAGAAGCGTGCAGGTGTGCCCTTGTTCTTTCCACCGATTTCCTGCCACATGGAAGCATTTGTTCCAAAGAGCGGGAACAATATCACATCCGGATAAACATTCTTCATAATTGTCTCATTCGTAATCTTCAGATCCGTATTGGAATAAATAACTTCCCTGTAGAATACGGAATAATCTAGCTTTATCAGCTTCTTTACGCTCTCATTAATCGCACGCTTTGTAACAAGGATTTTATCGAGATAACCAAATATCGCCTCTTTATAAAGAATTGGCATATATGCTGACGGCTGACCGTAGAGCGTACGCATGTTGCTCATAAACATGTTCATAACCTCATACTCCACGCGCCTGTTCATGTCATTGAGCAGCGTCTTCTGCTCTTTCTCCGTAATTTCACCCTGTTTTTTGAGTGATCGCAGGTTCTCTACATAATCCTCGTCAAATTCACTCTTTGACGGGTCGCGCTTGCCATCCTTAATCATATCAAGCCATTCCATCATGCTGACAACCTTACATGGACCTTCGTTTTCCTCATACTCAATCCCGCACAAAAATTCAAGGTGCTCCGGATCCAAAAGCCGCTCATCAATATATCCGTAATTCATAAACAGCTCCACAGCCTTCGGCGGTGCGATAAGCCCCTCCCTGATTTTACGGTAACATGCAAGATAGAGTTTGAATATCAGGGGAGTAATCGTCTTTTTCGCCTTCTTGACATCATCCTCCACCGAAAGTCTGTCCGGCACCTCCACAAGATGATCAATATTTTGCTGTAATTTTTCCTTATCCTCATCGCTGATTGGCGCATATTTTAAAATCTGGTCAAGCGAATTGGAAAGGGACGCCACATCGCGCTCAATATCCTTTTCCCGCTCTTCCTTCGTCTTCTCTTCCTTCGCAATAATCTCTTTTCCCGCAAGCGCCGCCATGCTGTCCTTCAAATGCGCAATGTCAAGCTTCGGCATTCCTTCTAGCTGCTGGCGCAGCGCGTCATACTGGAACGCTAATTCATCTATAATATGGTTCAAAAGCACATGCAGTTCCATCGGAAGATCGTCTTTTTTCTTAACCTCCTGCGCTTTGGCGCAAATATATTCGAACAGGTTTTGTCTTGGGCGAAGCCCGACAACCTCTATAATTCCCTTTATGTAATCAACCATCGCACCGCAATCCTCACGGAACGAAGCCACAAGCGTCATAATCTCATTAACCTGAAAACTTACCATTTCCTCGCTGTATGAAAAATACTGCTTGTTTGCGCTCAGTGGAATTTTTGCGCCCTCCTCATAATAAGGCATCCGCAATTCATTAATATCCATAAGCGCTTCATACGGCTGTAGTTCCTCGAGCTCTGCAAGCCCCATTGCCGCAACACCAAAATCTTTGCAGAAGGTTTTATAATCCTCGTAACTTTTTTTCACAAAGTTAAACAGCCTTTCTGCCCTATCTGCAAGACTGGATTTAATTCTGTAAACCTCAACCGCATTTTTAAACTGCGACGAAATCATAATTGCACGGTAATCAGAATTCTTTGCAATAATATTGCGAAGCGCCTCTTCTCCCTGCACGGGAAGTGCATAAACAACAGAATCTTCGATTGCCGTATAAGTCGCGTTATATACCTCATCATTCATTCTGTTCAACGCTAAATACGAGCCCTGCGGTCTCACAATCCGGTAGTACTCTCCCTGCATTACAACCTTTCCCGCAAGAAGAATTCCAACCTGCGTTATTTTCTCACCCTTTGCGAAAATGACTTCGCCCTTTTTGACCGCGTTTTTTCCATTTGCCTTTAGCATGTTCCCTCTCCTCCCATGTTGAACACATTGTTAACTAAATCCGGTATTAAAATACGCTCCGGAAAACGTTCGCGCCTGCTGCACACACATATAATATAATTTGGTATCTCCTCATACAGCCTGATAAAAAAGAGGCTGTTTTCCTCTATATCCTTTATATGCGTATAAGCGCTGTCTGTGACATATCTGCTAATCCCCGCACCGATTCCTCTCCCCGTTAGTTTTACGCAGCTTTCCTTTGCAGCCCACATTTTGTATAAATCATCCGTCTGCTTTTGGGAATCGTCCTCATGCCCTAAAAGCCTGTCATATTCTTCTTTCGCATAAAACCGCTTTGCAACTGCCATTTTAAGCATTCCTATTTCCTGAATGTCTGCGCCTGTCTCCACATCGTCAACCGCGCAAATCACCCACTCGCCCGAATGCGAAAGGGAGTAAAAAAAATTCTCGTAACCTGATAAATACGGCTTTCCATAACTGCCTTCCACAATTTCAACACGCTGCCACAACTCCTCGCCGTATCCTTCCGCCAAAAATGCATAACGCAGCAAAAGCCCTGCCCATATGCTGCGCAGCCGTTCTTTTTCATGTTTCAATGCCGTTACTTTTTCCCGTCTCTGCCTGTTAATTAAATGAAAAATATGCTCATAAAGCCTATTGGGTATCTCACAGACTCTTGCGGCATAAATCTTCATCCTTTTTTCCTTTCACTCCAATATTTAACTTATCAAAACTTACCCCTGCATTAATATGCAGGGGTAGGAAAGCTTCACTACTCTTATCTATTTTAAAATGTTTTTCGTGTTTCGTCAATAGCGTATCAAAACACAAGATATTTTTTCATTGTCCGCAGCGCGTTTTTTTCAAGCCGGGATACCTGCGCCTGCGAAATGCCACTATATTCCGCCACTTCCATCTGTGTTTTCCCCTCAAAAAAACGCAGCATAATAATCTCATTCTCCCGCTCATCAAGCCGTTTCATCGCCTCGCTGAGTGAAATATTTTCAATCCAGTTGTCCTCCTTGCACTTCTTGTCGCTAATTTGATCCATGACATACAGCGTGTCGCCCCCCTCCGTGTATACCGGTTCATACAGACTCATTGGATTTTGTATCGCATCAAGCGCATAGACAATATCCTCCTTTGGAATACCGATTTCCTCGGAAATCTCCATTATTGTCGGTTCACGCAGATTTTTTTTCGTAAGGTTCTCCTTTGCATAAATCGCTTTATATGCCGTATCCTTTAAGGAACGGCTTACCCGGATCGGGCTGCTCGAATCCCGCAGGAACCGTCTGATCTCCCCGATAATCATAGGCACGGCATACGTCGAAAACTTTACGTTCAGACTGCTGTCAAAATTGTCAATTGCTTTGATTAAACCAATACAGCCAATCTGAAACAAATCGTCCACATTTTCATTTGACTGCGAAAACCGCTTAATTACGCTCAAAACCAAACGTAAGTTTCCCCTGATATACTCTTCCCTTGCCTCTTTGTCACCATTCTCTATCCTTGCAAACAGCTCCTCTTTCTCCTCATTCTTCAAAATCGGCAGCTTCGATGTGTTTACACCGCATATTTCAACTTTTCCTAATGCCATAACAAAAATACCTCCTATCTACTTATGCCTTTTTTACCCGTTTTGATTTGGTAAAAGACATATGTATACAAGAGGTACTCTTACGGACTAATATGTAACAAGTTCTTTTTTCAGACGCTTCATAATTTTCTTTTCCAGCCTTGAAATATAAGACTGTGAAATGCCAAGATAGTCTGCGACTTCCTTTTGTGTCATTTCCGTATCGTTTGGATTGTTCAAACCAAAGCGCAGCATGATAATCGTCTTTTCACGTTCTCCCAGCTTTGCAATTGCCGTTCGTAGAAGCTTGCGTTCAACCTCATTTTCGACATCGCGGTAAATCACGTCTTCATCCGTACCAAGAATATCGGATAAGAGCAGCTCATTGCCATCCCAATCTACATTTAGGGGCTCATCAATGGACACCTCAAGCTTCGTCTTATTGTTTCTTCTAAGGTACATCAGAATTTCATTTTCAATGCATCTTGAAGCATATGTCGCAAGCTTAATGTTTTTATCCCTGTTAAAGGTATTAATCGCCTTAATCAGACCGATTGTCCCTATGGAAATCAAATCTTCCACTCCTACTCCCGTATTGTCGAACTTTTTCGCAATATACACAACAAGTCTTAAATTGTGCTCAATCAGTGTTGCGCGCGCCCTGTTTGCATTTTCTCCCTCCAGTCCGTTTATCATTTCGTTCTCTTCCTCACTGTCAAGCGGAGCGGGAAGCACCTCGGAACCTCCGATATAATGGATTTCGTTATTTGCTGCATTTTTTATATTATTTTTATTTAAACACAGCCGCATTTTTCCCGGCAGATATAGTTTGATTATCATTCTCTTCCTCCTCTTATCACCCTATTTCTATATGACCAAAAACTAAAACAACCCTTGGTTCAGTATCATCTGAAAGGAACCGTCTCCCGACAGTCTTCCCTTATAAAGCGCTATTACTGCATCTTTCTCTACTTTTTGCCCTTCCTTGCCGCATATAATCAGTTCATCAACCTCCGTTCCCTCTAAAATCCCATCTTCTTTACCGATGCTGCGAAAAGGAATAATGCGGTACTTCTGCGGTTTTGTATGCAGCCAGCAAAGAGTTTCCTCACTTTCCTCAACAATTGATACCGGTTTTCCTGTGTAGGGGTCCGTAAGCACATTTCCTGTGTCAAAAAGCGCCTGAAAATCAATCTGTTTCTCCCCCTCCACAATACGCACCGTATAAAGCCGCTTTTTTTCATTCCTTTTTTTATAAGCGCTTACAAAAAGCGCCATTGACACCAGCAGCGCCGATGCGGCAAGTTTTCCAAAACGCCCGATTCCCAACGCTGCAATGCAGCTGCCGAGCTTTGTATAAATAAAACTCAGGCTGTGAAAGCAGATTACCTGCATTGGTATCTGCCTTACATCAAAAAATAAAAGAAGACACATTACTGTATCAAGTACAAGCACTGACAAAATATAAACAAGTCCATAGCGAAAGCCTGCCCATAATATCAAAACGGCTCCCGCACCGCCTATCATGGAACCTGCAAAAAGCCGCCATATTACAGGTCTTTTTCCAAGCAAAAGCGCTGCTGACAAAAGGACAAGCATGTCAAGCAGCACGTTTTCTATAAAATAAACATCAATGTATACCTCATAAATTCCAATCACCTCCATCAGTGCCAATCAACATAATCAGTATACAAAAAGTCTCATGCTTTTTTTGTCAAAGCATGAGACTAAATTATGGTTATTTTTCGACTTTTCTCTTATTTCAAAAAATCCGGTATTTTTAATGTTTTCTCTCTTACATTGCTGCTCAAATCGCCTGTCGGACGAATTCCTTGAAGCGGCTTTTGCGGCGCGGAAGGATTTACACCCGCGTTTGGATTTTGATTCGGCTGAATCACGTTTAATCCCTGCGGCGCCTGTGGTCTAACCGGTCTTACAACCTGCGAAGGCTGCGGGCTGACCGTAGACTTTGGCATTGAAAAGCTGTTGTTCATCTTACCGATTGCATTCATCGGCGACACAACAGGCACTGCTTCCTGAATACCGGTTGCGATAACCGTAACCGTACAGGTATCCGCCATGTCTTCATTATACATCGCACCCAAAATAACATTGATGTCATCGCCTGCAAGCTCACGTATGTAGTTTGCGGCATCATTTGCATCAAAGATTGAAATATCCCCTGAAATATTCAAAATAACATCTGTTGCACTGCTGATGGTCGTCTCAAGAAGCGGAGATTCCACTGCCATCCTGATTGCATCCGCAGCCTTTGTTTCACCCTTGCCGTATCCGATACCGATATGCGCAATGCCCTTGTCCTTCATAACAGTCTGAATATCGGCAAAATCAAGGTTAATCAGCGAAGGCACATTAATTAAGTCCGTAATTCCCTGTACGGACTGCTGTAATACCTCGTCAGCCTTCTTTAATGCTTCAGGCATGGTTGTCCGTCTGTCAACAATCTCAAGAAGCTTATCATTCGGAATAATAATAAGCGTGTCCACATGCTCTTTTAACTTCTCTATACCAGAAAGCGCGTTTGTCATGCGCTTCTTTGCCTCAAAACCAAAGGGCTTTGTCACCACGCCGACTGTCAGGATTCCCATTTCCTTTGCAATCGCCGCCACGATAGGCGCAGCGCCTGTACCGGTACCGCCACCCATTCCACAAGTAACAAACACCATGTCCGCCCCTTTAATGGCTTCCTTGATTTCCTCTGAGCTTTCCTCAGCCGCTTTTTCGCCAACCTCAGGTTTTGCTCCCGCGCCAAGTCCCTTCGTAAGCTTTTCCCCTATCTGTAAGCACTTCGGCGCCTTGCAGAGTTTTAATGCCTGCTTGTCCGTATTGGCTCCAATAAATTCTACCCCTGTAATTGCCTCATCTATCATTCGGTTTACGGCATTATTTCCTGCTCCGCCTACCCCTACTACAATAATTCTTGCTGCCGCATCCGTTTCGTTTGATCTAATCTCGAGCAAGTTTCCTTCCTCCTTCATAATTTGTCCTGTCCACTAAAAAAATCCCATCTAACTTATCATATAATTTTTTTCGCAATTTATCAACCTATTTTTTCACATTTATTGATTTTTGCCTGATTTTATTTCTCCCGCTCAAAAGAAGTCGTTTTTCTGTCTGACGAATAATTCTGTAAATCCAGCACACCCTTCTCTCCAGCAAGAGAAGGGAGGATTTTGGGAAGCTGCATAATCTTTTCATCAAGATTTTCAAGCGCTCCTACATCGACCTTTATCCCGCCATAGCCTAGCATTACATTATAATTAGCGTCGAACTGAATCTTATCACATATCACATCATATTTATTTAAAAGTTTTGTAATCGTCAAAATATATTGGAACACTTCATGATTCTCTACCGGAAGCTTTTCATAAAGAACCACGTGATCAAAGTCTAATCCCGTCACCTGCGGAATTCCCTTTGTCGTTACTTTTGCCGCTTCCACAATCACGCCCTCATTATCAAAATACATGTACCTGCCAAGATATTCAACATAACCTGCAAGCGCCTTTTCATACACCGTAATTTTAATCGTATCGTTTGACTGTACAACAACGTCCATTGTTTCAATAAAAGGAATGCCCGCAATCTCTTTATTCTTGTATTTTAATGACAGGTACAGCGAATTATCGCCAAGATAACCTGTCATAATCATCAACTGTATCTCTTTGGCAGAGTAATGTTTATTTCCATCCACAATCACGTTTTTTATCGCAAAATGCGTCAGTAAGAAGTAGGAAATCAAAAGCAGTACATTGATGACACACAACACAATAATAACACGCGTTTTGTTAATACTGCTGTTCTTTTTTCCGTTCTTTTCGTTAATCAACATAGCTTATCCTCGCTCCAAGCCTCTCCAAGTCACCCACTATATCCTGGTATCCCCTTTTTATATAACGGGTATCCGTCACCGTCGTAATTCCATCTGCTGCAAGCCCCGCAATTACAAGTGCAGCTCCTCCCCGCAGCTCCTGCGCAATCACGGTGCTTCCCGCAAGTTTTGCAACGCCTCTCACCTGCACACGCTCATTGTCC
>CAMWNY010000060.1 GCA_947175775.1 uncultured Lachnospiraceae bacterium
TACTTCGCAATTATGGTAAGTTTATGCCCATTCGGGCGAGTATAATGTCTATCGATATTATACCATAATTACTTCGCAATTATGGTAAGTTTATGCCCATTCGGGCGAGTATAATGTCTATCGACATTATACCATATGAAAACCAGGCACGCAATCAAATCATGGGCACGGGAATAACAGGTAAAACCAACAGATTATATAAAACATATCAAAAAATAAATTTCCCGTATCGTAAATGTTGTTAAAATTTGAAATACATGATAAACTGAAATTGGCAATAAACACCGATAAAATAGAAACAGGTTGTTAAATTTTTGTCTATTTTTATTTTTTGATTAATAGGAGGAAATACTATGCATGGTAATGTAATCGTAGGTCAGTCCGGAGGTCCGACATCAGTTATCAACTCAAGCCTTGTAGGCGTATTCAAAACTGCCAAGGACCGCGGCGCAGGAAAAGTTTACGGTATGCTGCACGGCGTAAAGGGACTGCTCGACAGGCAGTACGTGGACTTGTCAGAGCACATCAAGTCGGATTTGGACATTGATTTGCTAAAGCGCACCCCTTCGTCATTCCTCGGCTCCTGCCGTTTTAAGCTTCCCGAAATTAAAGACGGAAAGGAAGTTTATGACAAGATTTTTGAGATACTGGAAGAGCTGGATATTGAGGCATTCTTCTATATCGGCGGAAACGATTCGATGGATACGATTAAGAAACTGTCTGACTACGCGATTTTGATCAGCAGCGACATTAAGTTCATGGGTGTGCCCAAAACCATCGACAACGACCTTGCATGTACCGACCACACGCCAGGCTATGGCAGTGCGGCAAAGTATATCGCAGCGGTTACAAAGGAAATCATCCGCGACGGACTTGTTTACGACTATCCGGTAATTTCAATTATTGAGGTTATGGGACGCAATGCCGGCTGGCTTACGGCTGCGACGGCGCTTGCCGCAGGCGAAGACTGCGAGGGCGTAGATTTGATTTACCTTCCCGAGGTTGCGTTTGACATAGACAAGTTTATGAATAAAGTAAAAGAATTGAGTCAAAACGGGCGCTCTGTCGTGATTGCCGTTTCGGAAGGTATCAAGACAGCGGACGGCAAATATGTGTTTGAGCTTGCCGACCATGTGGAGTTCGTGGACGCGTTCGGTCACAAACAGCTTCAGGGTACCGCAAAGTTCCTTGCGGACAGAATTGCCGCGGAAATGAAGGTAAAGACGCGTGCAATTGAGCTTAGCTCGCTGCAAAGATGCGCTGCGCACATGACGTCGCGTGTTGATATTACGGAGGCATTCCAGGTTGGCGGCGCCGCAGTAAAGGCTGCATTCGAGGGCGATACAGGCAAGGTTGTCGTGCTTGACCGCGTTTCGGAGGACCCTTATATCTGCACGACAAGCACGCAGGATGTACATAAGATTGCCAATATCGAGAAGAAAGTGCCGCTTGAGTGGATTACACAGGACGGTACCTTTGTATCGGATGAGCTTGTGCACTATATCACACCGTTGATTCAGGCGGAGCTTTCGCCGATGATGGTAGACGGAAGACCGAGACATTTGAGATTGATGAGATAGATAAATTAAAAAATAAAAAGGATGCCTGGTATCAGTTGTTAGACAATCAATCAGGCATCCTTTTTTATGCGCAGCCCCATGCAGAGGAAGTATGCCGCAGAAGCGGCGCATGGGGCGCGCGGCGAGTAGTGGAGAAGGTCGTTCCCCTACTCGATTCTGTTGTTATTCCACAGAGCTGACACAGTTATACATCAGCATTGCAATCGTCATTGGTCCGACGCCGCCGGGAACGGGTGTAATGGCACTCGTGTGCGGAGCGACCTTTTCAAAATCAACATCGCCGCAGAGCTTGTTATTCTCATCCCTGTGAATGCCGACGTCAATTACCACCGCACCTTCCTTTATATAGCTTTCATCGACAAACTTCGGCTTCCCGACTGCCACCACCAAAATATCCGCCTGCTTTGTAATTTCCTTAATATCCTGCGTGCGTGAATGGCAGACGGTAACCGTGCCGTTTTCCCGCAGAAGCAAAAGGGACATCGGCTTTCCGACAATGTTGCTCCTGCCGATGACAACACAGTGTTTTCCGGCAATTTCCACGCCTGAGCGTTTTAGAAGCTGGATAATGCCAAGAGGCGTGCAGGACACATAGCCCTTGCTGCCGACACACAGCGCGCCGACGTTCTTTTCGTTAAAACCATCCACATCCTTTTCGGGCGCGATGGCTTGGATGACTTTTTCCTCGTCAATCTGTTTCGGAAGCGGGAGCTGTACAAGAATACCGTTTACCTTGTCATCGGCGTTTAGTTTCTTTACGAGGTCCAAAAGCTCCTCCTGCGTTGTCTCCTCGGGCAGCTCATAGGCAAGCGATTCAATGCCGATATAGGCGCACGCCTTTTTCTTGTTGCCGACGTATACGCTTGACGCAGGGTCGCTGCCCACCTGTATCACGGCAAGGCAGATGTTTTTCCCCTGCGCTTTGAGGGCAGTTACCTTGTCCTTTAATTCGTCCTTGATTTCCTGCGAGATTTTTTTTCCATCGATAAGTTGGTACATGTTGTGTGGTTCTCCTTTCCAAATTGAGATATGACGTTTGTATTTATTTTAATCGACTCCTACCTTGATTCCACCTCTTCGTTCAGATGGCTGAATGAGCACGGTAACAGGCAGGGTTGGAGCCCATTCAAACGAATAGGATTCCCCGGAATGCTGTCCGATTAAGTTTTTCCACGATAAGTCCGTTTTAATCTGAGGATCGCAGTATCCTTGCTGGCTCATCCAGCAAATGACAGCGTCAGGATCAACGGATAACGCGTTGTGGCTGCTGGTATTGCTCAGAACAATCGGATTGCCGTCAGAGAGCAGGGCAACATAGGCATTGTCACCGTTTCCCGTAAGTATAGATGTTGCCAATCCTTTTTGGGACAAAATGCCGACACCGATAAAACGGACATCATATTTACAGTCCTGTGTAAAAGCCAGTATATTTTCAGATTCTACAGAAACAACTTCGCCGAATCCAAGTTTATATACGATAATGTGCTGCCCGTAATTTGCATAATATGTAGTAGAGTTACCCGACATTGTAACTTTCATGAGAGGTAAATTTTCACCGGTAGCATGTCGGATAAGGGAACCGATTGCAGCCTGCATACGATTGTTTTGCGGTCCTAATAATAATTTTTCAAATTTATAGTTTTTTCCCCCGGCGCTTTCACCGGCAATAAATGAACCTGCTTTTGCAATTAAAACATCATTTCCAGTACAGGTTACTTTTAAGGTCAATTCATTTATGGTTTCAAAATTAAGCATTTTTTTCCTCCCTGTAGTTAAACCACCTGAACACCATACAGTTCACATAATCCGGCAAGATCTTTTGCAACACCGTTTCCGATTGCATTGCATTTCCAATTGCCGGCGTGCAGGTAAATCTCTCCGATCATCATGGAAATCACATTATCATAGTAATCTGTCATTTGAAAACTGACAAGCTCCTGCTGGTTATCGGCGTTCAGTATGCGTATATAAGCATCTTTTACCATGCTGAAATTTAAGTTGTTCTTGAGAGCATCGTTTATGGTTAGCACAAAAACAATTTTATGGACATTTGAATTGAGTCCCGCCAAGTCAACAGATATATATTCCCGGTCTGTTTCTTCGGAAAGAGAGAAATGAACAGTTTTGTCCGGACTGTCCTCCTGCCCGTAAAATACAAACCAATCGTCGCCAAGCACTTTATTGTCGGTTCCAAGAATAAATGCCGAAACATCAATATCGCATTGCGGATTAAGTACATTCCAGCCTAAGCATACGTTGATTCTTTGCACAGTGCCGGTAGGGTCTAATAAGAATTTTTGCCCTTTTTGTATTTGGTTTTCAAGTCGGGGAATTTCAATTGTCCGAACTTCCGGTATCCTTTGTTTGGAAGGAGGTGATTCCACAGTTGGAGCAGAATCAACATCAATACAATTGGTATTGTGATTTGGAGAATTTAAGGATATAATATTTTGTGTTGTCATTGTGTACTGCATGGTAATGTTGATTGTTGCTATGGTAGTTTGGCTATATGGAGATGTTGTGCGCATTGATAAATCAACCATGTGAATACTCCTTTGATACTTTTTTCCCTATTATATCAGATATTTTGCAAATATACTATAGAAAATTGGGGATAAGGAAAGAGGGATTGGAAATCAGGTTACCGGAACGGAGTGAACAGTAACGAAATCAGGCTGGAATAAAGGGGAAAGAAATGTATACAGAAAGTGATTTGGTTCGTATTGCCAAAAGAGAAAATAATACGAAAAGAAGCTATCTTGTTGTAAATAAGTTTCAGGGGAAACATATTCCGACTGCACCGTCGAAAGCGCTTGCAATGTTTGGGGAGCTGGCGGAGCTTGTCAGACAGGCATATCCAAATGAGAAACTGTTTTTTATCGGTTTTGCGGAGACTGCTACGGCAATCGGTGCTGCTGTTTCTTCCTATTTTGACGCAGTGTATATGCAGACTACAAGAGAACTTGTTCCAAAAGCGGATTATTTATTTTTTTCCGAAGAACATAGTCATGCGACAGAGCAAAAATTGGTTAAGGATGAATTGGCAGGTATCGTCTCGTCTGTTGACCGTATAATTTTTATTGAAGATGAGGTCACTACCGGCAACACCATATTAAATATCATTCAAATTCTTGAGAGAGAATATCCGGCTATAAAAAAATATTCGGTGGCTTCACTGTTGAACGGTATGACACAGGCATCATTGACAGCGTATGAAAAGAAAGGAATAGCCCTTCACTATTTGGTGAAAACGGATCATAGCGGATACGCGCAGACAGCAGACCAATTTCGGGGAGATGGTCAATATATTGCCGTTAACAGTTCCAATGTTGAAAGCAAAAATATTTTCCACCATCAAATAAAAGCATATCAAAATGCCAGAAGGGCGGTAAAAACGAAAGATTATGAAGCGCATGTGGATGAATTCTGTGCATGCGTTTTAAATGAAATTGACCTGACCGGGAAAAGCAGTATTTTGGTATTGGGTACGGAAGAATTTATGTATCCGGCGCTGCGCTTAGGACAGAAATTGGAGAACAGCGGAAAAGAGGTCAAATGCCATGCGACAACGAGAAGTCCGATTGCCGTGAGCAGTGAGCGGGAATATCCGCTGCATGTCAGATATGAGCTGAGAAGCTTATACGATGAGAACCGTGTTACATTTTTGTACGATATTGGTAACTATGACAGTGTGATTGTGGTAACGG
Source organism: uncultured Lachnospiraceae bacterium (assembly GCA_947175775.1). Classification (GTDB taxonomy): domain Bacteria; phylum Bacillota; class Clostridia; order Lachnospirales; family Lachnospiraceae; genus COE1. Next base: position 5,288 of record CAMWNY010000060.1, read on the forward strand.
ATGCAGCGTATTTTGAAAAAACAGGGATTCATACTTTAATCAATGCATTGTGCATTCAAAATAGCGAGATTCATGTAATAAGGTGGTGCTGACGTGAGAAGCTCATATAAGACGAGTGATGTGATACTGCTGTTAAAGGATATAACCGGAATGGTTGAACCGCAGCCGACACAGGAGAGAGAAAAACTGATTCAGGCGGGAAAACATTATTGTGAGATGCTTCCGATAGAATATGTTCCGTCTGAGAAATATATGGAAGTATATAGAGACGCCTTGGACAAGTATTCTGCCCAAACAGCAAAGGCGGTAGGAATGCTTGCGGAAAGAATTGTCGAAAAAAGAGGCAGGGACGTTGTATTGGTTTCTTTGGCAAGAGCCGGTATCCCGATAGGAATACTGGTAAAACATTACATGGAGAAGAAGTATGCCATAAAAACCCCGCATTATTCCATTTCAATTATAAGAGGAAGAGGAATTGATAAAAATGCAATGAAGTATCTGCTTGAGAGGTATGCGCCAAATCAGCTGTTGTTTGTTGACGGCTGGATTGGAAAAGGAGCGATTTTAAATGAGCTGAAAAAGAATTTGGTCCAATATCCCGATGTTTCGCCCGATATTGCCGTGATTGCGGATCCGGCAAATGTGACGGATTTGTGTGGAACGCATGAAGATATTTTAATTGCAAGTTCCTGCTTAAACAGTACCGTGTCAGGATTGGTCAGCAGAACATTTTTACGTGATGATATTATTGGGGAAAACGATTTTCACGGGGCAGTATATTATGAAGAACTGGAGCAGTCCGATTTGTCTTATGAGTTTATTGAAACGATTGAAAAGCAGTTTGATTTTGCCGATAGGCAGTGCGCGGATGAAAAAATGGTTCAAGGCGCCGGAGCGCAAGAGGTGCAAGAGATTGCGAAACGTTTTCAAATAGAAGATATTAATTTGGTGAAGCCGGGTATTGGTGAGACAACAAGAGTGCTGCTGCGGCGCGTTCCGTGGAAGATTCTGATTGATGAAACGTATCGCGGCAGCCAGGAGCTGGCGCATATTGTCAGACTTGCCGCAGAAAAAAGTGTTCCCATTGAATATTACCCGTTAAAGCATTATAAATGCTGTGGAATTATTAAAAAAATGGCAGAAATGTAATGGAGGAATAAATGGTACGAGTATGGTTTAATCATTGGTTCAGCACGTCTTACCGATTGATTTCATTGATGAAGCAGGACGAAGAGGAAGAACTGTATGTCATTGGCACAAATTTGGAACCTCATTCGATTATTCAGAAAGTGTGCGATGAATGGTATGCAGAGCCGCGGCTGGATGGGGAGGAATATATTGACTACTGTGCAGCGTTTTGTAAGGAACACAATATTGATGTGTTTGTCCCGCGGCGCAATATGGCTGAAATCAGTAAAAATATCCAGCGGTTTCATGATATTAAAGTAAAAGTAATGGTTGATGATTATGACATGATAAAGCTGCTGGGTGATAAGGCGGATACGTATGCGTTTTTCAAGGACTGTGCCCAAATATACATTCCGGATTATTATAAGGTGAACACTGCGGCTGCATTTGAGCAGGCGTATGAGGCATTGAAAAGCAAGTACCGTCAGGTGTGCGTCAAATTTGTGAAAGATGAAGGCGGGATGAGCTTTCGGAAAATTACGCAGTGCGCAGACCGCTTTCAAAGACTTCGCGTTTACCAGGGGTCAGAGATTTTATACGATGAATATATAGAGATTTTGCAGTCTCAGGAAACGTTTGATGATTTGATGGTGATGCCGTATCTTGCCGGAAATGAAATCAGCGTAGATTGTCTGAATACGGAGCAGGGGCTGATTGCGATACCGAGGGACAAAGGCGCAGCCCGGCATGAGCGGGTATTCTATGATGAAAAACTGCTGGACATGGTTAAAGCAGTCATGGAGAAAGTAAAACTGGAATATCCATGCAATATTCAATTTAAGTATATGGAGGATATTCCCTATTTGCTGGAAATCAACACCCGGATGTCGGGAGGGCTTCAGATGGGCTGTATGGCTGCAAATGTAAATATTCCTAACATTGCGTTCAATAAATTGTTGGGGAAGTCCGTTATGTGGAAACAGCAGAAAAAGGAGCTGTTTGTATCATATATTGAAATTCCGGATATCGTAAAATAAAGCCGCAGTTTTGCGGCTTTATCTGATTCCAAAGGTCTCTGACATAAGCAGGATTTTTCTCGCCCAGTTTGTATGCGTTTTGTATTCATCCATTCGCTGCTTATTAATATCTGATGCCACATAGGAATGGGAAGAGGCATCCCAATTTAAAATGGACTTTGCGGATTCGTAATCATCCTTCGTAACTTTATAAGCATCATTTACAATGGAAATCTGTTTTGGATGGATTACGGTTTTTCCGGTAAAGCCGCAGAGTTTGTCATCTTCAATTTCATTTCGAAGTCCCTGTTCCCAGTTCTCTCCATTGAAATATTCCCATACAGGACCGGAAACGACATAATCTAAGCCGTATACGGTATTAATATCAGAAAAAATATGGGAAACCGGCTGTATCCGGTGAATAGATTCATTATCATGCCGCCGGAACCCGAATGTGTGGCATAAGTCATTGCCGCCAACCCTGATGTTGAGGATGCGGTCTTCTATGGCGTCGATTTTTTCCTTCAGTGTATATAAAATATCATACCGGGTTCTCAAATCAATGATGGAAGCGCTTTCGTATATTGGCATCATGTAAACAGGTTTAGAAGAAATTTCATTGAGTTTCATAATTGCATTGATATAAGAATCAGCATTTTCCAATGAAAATTTAGGGACAATATATCCGGATAATAATTGACGGACTTCCCCGAACCTGTCGTGCAGGCGATAAATCTGCGCTGCATTCCGTACCCTGATAAAAATATCAGGCAGGAAAAAGTCATGTGTGTTTTGTGCCTTCCATATTTGCACTAAACTTTTATATAATAAATCTTCCGCTTCCAAAACAAAGTTGTCATTGATGGTATCTTCCAAACATAAGGCAAGTGAATAGTGCGTTCCTAATTTATTATTGATAATGGAAGAAGAAATGGATTCGCTGTTGGCGGGACAGTACAGCAAAGCGCCGACGCGATAATATATGGGTAAGTCTTTCATAAATCTTTTAATACTCCTTTTTGTCTTTCATGGACCGGCGCAAAGCCGACATAATCCAATATAACATATATTTATGAAAAATGATAGAAAAAATAGGGATATAATGATAAAATAAAGTGGTATATAAAACGTAAATCATAGGAAAACAGGAGATTTATCAATCATGAAGGATGTTAAGTACAGACATAATGTAATGGAAATAAATTCCTTGTTAACATTTGCAAGAGTGAAGGGTGGATTTCATAATGACTGCCGTGATGTATATTTTATTGTGCTGCAAGGCGCTAACGAGACATTACGACAGGAGCTGTCGGGCGCTGATAAGGTGCTTGAGGCAGCAGTGAAGGCGCATCAGCTGATTTATAAAAGAATATCCGCTTTACCGGGCATTTCGCGTTCGGATGACGCGTGTTATTACGCTTCCTGTTATGAAGAATGGATGCAGTCAGAAAACCAGTATGTAAATATTAAAGCATCAAAGTCTAACACAGCATTAGCGGCACAATTAAGCACAGCGTTAAAAATGGCGGTTGACAGTTATGCCAAAAGCCGGACAGGAATGAGTGACTCTATTAAAAAGAATTTTGCAGTAAAATTATTGTATTGGACAGATCTGATTTTTGAAAATGATTTCATTGGCTGGACGGATAAAAGCTGTATTAAAGTAATCGCAACAAATGTTTGCAAAGAAACGGAAAGCTATTTTTATTATATGCTTACCCTGATAGGCGCTGATGTACTGTTCTTGCAGGTCAACAAGGACATGGATTTGCCGGATGCGCTAAAACAAGTGTATAAGAGGGTATTGCTGGGAGACTATGCCGCATGGAAGCTGGAAGAATATACTCCATCGGTCTCTGATTATGCAGCAGATACCGTTGTTCAGAATACACCGCCGCAAGAGCAGAAGTTCAAGACAGCCCCGGAGCAAAAAAAGGTAATTGTCCATATTCCAAAGCATAGCAGGGAAGAACGCCAAATGCATATGGACAACGCCGCGGAGAAAACCACAAAGAATCCGCATACAGAGCGAATGGAAAAAAACTTTGAGCAGCTGGCGCTGTTAGCGGCATCTGTTGTTATGATTGCGATTCATGACAATTCCGGTGAAATTGTAGGCTCCGGATCAGGAATTATGATAGGAGCGGATGGATACATATTGACGAATCATCATGTTGTCAATGATGGCAGATTTTTTTCCGTAAGGATTGAGGAGGATGATAAAGTATATCCCACAGATGAAATCATTAAATATAATACGGTTCTTGATTTGGCAGTAATCCGCATTCAAAGAAAATTAAAGCCGATTCCGATATATGATGGGAAGGACAGGCTTGTACGCGGGCAAAAGGTGGTTGCAATCGGCAGCCCGCTCGGTTTATTTAATTCGGTATCAGACGGCATTATATCGGGATTTCGGAAAATGGACGGAGTGAATATGCTGCAGTTTACCGCGCCAATTTCTCACGGAAGCTCAGGAGGAGCCGTATTAAACATGTACGGAGAAGTCATTGGGATTAGTACTGCGGTATTTGACAATGGACAAAATATTAATTTAGCAGTGGGATATGATGATATAAATCTTTTTGTCCGTGGATTTACATAAATAACTACTGAAAACTTGTAAAGCGGAGGTATAAATGATATAATGAGCGCAAGAGAGCAAAGCGAATGGGTTCATTTTGCGAACGGCGAATGTCGGTCATAAATCGCAGATTTATGATATAATGATTAGGGTGTCAAAAGGTCTGAATTTCCCTTGCAGGCTAATTTTCCCAATCT
>CAMWNY010000061.1 GCA_947175775.1 uncultured Lachnospiraceae bacterium
CTCTATGCACAGGCTGCACAGTGAATGTCATCTCCTCATAGGAATCGCCGCTTGCCCTTTGTACGACAATTTTCAGATTTCGGTCAATCACAGCAGCACGCAAAGCATTCATATAATCGGAAGGGCTACGGATTTCCTGCGTCCCTACCTGCACAATAATGTCCCCTTTCTGCATTCCGTTCAGCATAGCAGGGGAATCCATATCAATATCAAAAATATATGCCCCTTGGGGCAGTCCCATTTCAATTTTTGCCTGCGACGTGATGTCCTGCGTGTAAATGCCAAGGTAGGGAATGTCTTCGCCGTTTGAAAGCTTTGTTATCATTCCTTTCAATTCCGTGATTCCAACTGCCGAAAGCAGATTTTTTGTGTCAGAATTGTTGTAGCTATTATCAATTATACCGATTACTTCACCCTCAAGGCTTACAAGAATACCGCTTGGATTTTCGCTTGCGTAAATATCCGTCGTAATCAGCTTATATTCATTGTCAGCAAGCTCCACATTATTCCCTTTTGATGTGATAATTCCATAACATACGTTATCTTTGTATCCAAACAAATTGCCGATGGCAATTACGGGTTTACCTACAATCCCCGAGGGCGCAGAGCTGCCAAGAACTGCAACTGACACGTAATCCAGCGTCGCGCTGCCTACATACTTCAAATCCACTGCAAGTACCGCCAAATCCGTGTTTTTGTCATACTTTTTTATCTCCGCATCTGCGTTTACTCCGTTACAGAATGTCACGCGTATGCTTTCCGCCACGCCAAGCGGTGATTTCCTTGCCAAAATCAAGAGCTCCCGGTTATTATTCGCGATAACCACGCCGGCTGTCGTTCCTTCACTTTGGTAAGTGTTATTAAACCAGTCCACATCAGAATGAACTGCCGTAACTGTCACCATGCTAGAAGAAATGTCCTTATAAGTCTGATACAGTTCTTCATACTGTGCCTGATATGGCTTTAAAGCAAGTTCCTGCGCATCGTCCTCCGGTATGCTCTCAGTTTCATGCGCCCCGCTTTCCGGCACATTGTCCGTATCGGAAACCGCTGCGGTCTCCGTAGACGCATTTTCCTGCGAAGACGATTGCGTACTCTGTGTTTCCTCACTCCCTTGCGAAGGCTGCGTTGAACCACCTTCCGTAAGCATATCCTCCGGCAGCATCTCTTCCTGTTCCGGCGGGAAGGTTACGACCTCAGGCGCCTCCTCGGGATAGAGCCAGTTATTAAGCACCGGCTCCAACAGCAAAAACGACAGACACGCAAGCAGTCCGAACAGCACTGCCATCATTGCCGTTATAATCGTCTTTTTTAGGAGTTTCTTCTTATTTATAGGGCGTTCCTTTATCTTTTCCTGCAAAAAGTCAAAATCGCTCGCCGTATCATGGTTTTTTATTTCTTCATTCTTTTCTTCATTCCATTTTTTATCTGCCATTCTATTCTGCCCCTTTGTCCGATATCTTTTCTTTTTGCCTAACTCTTAGTATATCTGATAGCCCTATCGCGGTCAATGGTTTCATTTAGAGAGTTGCGCTCCGATGCATTATCCGTTATAATTTCTATAAAAAACGGAAACAGATTGTGCTGTTTTAGATAAAGAGAGATACAATTATAATGAAAAAACAAAAGAATATAAATTGGAAACAAACCGCAGTTGCTGCAATTATCATATTAGCGCTTGAGATTTTTGTATGGAACCATTCCTTTTGGCTTACATCAGAATACAATCCGGTTCGCGTTGATAAAATTTATACGGAGACAGGACAGCTTTTAGAAGCGGGCAATGATTATGTAATCGTTGACAATTCTTATTTGGAAATTCGGGATATTAATCAAAATGTAAAAAATATTTATTTTAATATCGGAACGCACAAAGAACCTGAGCGAAATGTCCTGACGGTTCGATTAAATATGATTGACGAAGGCAATCAGGAATATTATGGCGTAGATAATAGAGTGATTTCTCCCTTATTGGATAAATGCAATTATATATCCGTCTATCCATATGGAAATTTGAACTCTTTAAAAATAACCTTTCCGCGTGAAAAAGGAACAACAATTACCATTCAAAATATTATTTTAAACCAACCTGTGCCGTTATTCTTTTCTGTAGAACGTGTTTTGGTTATGTTTTTGCTCTATTTTTTAATCAAAATATTATTTTTCCAGCCATATGAAACATATTACCAGCAGAATTCGAAAAAATGTAAATCAATAACACTTGCTATTTTTCTTATATGTATTATTCTGATTGTACCGTTAACTTTAATCGGAAACGACCGTAGCGGGCTTGCCACCATGAACAAATACACAGAGCTAACCCATTCGCTTGCCAATGGCATGGTATGCGTAGATGAAAATGCGGATGAACGGCTTTTGGCAGCGGAAAATCCATATGACAAATCGGAGCGAACTGCATTAGGCGTTGGCGGATATAAATGGGATTATGCCTATTTTAACGGTAAAATATATGTCTATTTTGGCGTTATCCCCGTTATTTTAACGTATCTGCCTTACTATCTGCTTACGGGTTCAGACCTTCCGCATATTGTTCCTTATCTGATTTTTTTAATCGGGCTTATTGCCGGAGCATTCAAACTGACAGATGCCTTGGTATGCAAATACTGCCAAAAAATACCTTTAAAATTATATTATCTGCTTCAAATTACATTTATGCTTGGAATCGGCACACTGATCTTTGCGAAGCGGGTCTGCATCTATAATATGGCGATTATGGCAGGACTGACATTTACTGTATGGGGTTTGTATCTATGGATAAGCAGTTTATCAGATTCGGACTTTCCCAAAATGTGGAAAGTTGCGGCAGGCTCACTCTGTATGGCGCTGGTCGCGGGATGCCGTCCACAGCTTTTAATTGCCAGCTTTCTTGCGCTGCCAATTTTTGCCGAACAAGGGAAAAAAATATTTCGGGAACGAAAAGCAAAAGAGAATGCCAGCAAACATTTATTGGTATTAATGCTTTTTTGCCTCCCCTATATGATAACAGCTGTTTTTCTTATGTGGTACAATGCTGTCCGGTTTGGCTCACCATTTGATTTCGGCTCCACTTATAACCTGACAACCAATGATATGACGAAACGCGGATTTCATATTGCGCGATGGGTTTCCGGTTTATGGTATTATTTATTCCAACCGCCATCTGTCAATATTGAGTTCCCGTATATTGGCACAACGTCCTTCCATACTGCATATCAGGGAAAAACAATTTATGAATCCGGTATCGGCGGTATTTTGGCAACAAATCTGATTTTGCTGCCCTGCCTTCTTTTTTACAAATACCGCGCAAAATTCAAAGAAAAGAACGTTTTTCTTTTTATCTGCTTTAATCTGATCGGCGCAATTTTAATTGTCTGCGCAGACGTGCAGATGGGAGGACTTTTAACAAGATATACTGCGGATTTTGCCCTTTTGTTTTATCTTGCAGCGTACATGATACTATTTACGTTTATTGACGAATATTACAGTCAAAGCAATACGCTCATATGCAGTGTTCCCCAAACAGTATGGTGCCGTATGCTCGCACTGCTATGCTGCATCACATGTCTGTACTTGATTTTATCCGTCTTCTCGCTTTATGTTTCGGGCGATTATGACGCCTACCGCCCAGTATGGTATTATCATATGAAAGAACTTTGGGGTTTATTTGATGTATAATACTTTTTATGATAAACTAGATATTATTAATAGGAAGAGAAAGAACACTTGCGCTTGGAAAGGAATGACAAAACATGAACGAAAAAGCATTACGAATACTCGAATATCATAAAATTATAAATCTTCTGACAGACAAAGCCACCTCCGCCCCCGGCAAGGAACTTTGCCGTGTCTTAAAACCTATGACAGACATTGAAAAAATTGAAGAAGCGCAGCGGCAGACTGCCGACGCGTTTTCGCGCCTGGTCAAAGGCGACCGCGCGAACTTTAGCGGAAACACGGACATCAGCTACAGCATTAAGGCATTGGAAATCGGCAGCGCCCTTTCCGCCGCCGAACTGCTGAAAATCGCCGCGTCCCTTGCCTGTGCGGCAAGGGCAAAAGCATTTTCGCGCACGGAACGCGATGACGAAATCGAGGACAGCCTTCAGCGTTTTTTTGCAAATCTTGAGCCATTAACACCGCTGCAAAATGAAATCAACCGCTGTATTTTATCGGAAGAGGAAATTGCCGACGACGCAAGCGCCACACTAAAGCATATCCGCCGCAGCATCAGCCTTACCAACGATAAAATCCACAGTCAGCTTACCAACATGGTAAACGGAAGTTACCGCACGTATCTGCAGGATGCCGTCATCACCATGCGCAACAACCGCTACTGCATTCCGGTGAAATCAGAACACAAGGGAAATGTTCCCGGCATGATACATGACCAGTCCGCAACCGGTTCCACTCTGTTTATCGAACCAACTGTTATTGTAAATTTGAACAATCAGCTCAAAGAACTTGCAATGCAGGAGCAAGATGAAATTGAAAGAATTCTTGCAGAATTAAGTGCAAATGCAAGTGATTTTACCAAAGAACTTGCAAATAATTACCGTCTTTTGACGATTTTGGACTTTATTTTTGCCCGAGCAGCGCTTGCAATCGACATGAATGCATCACAACCGTTATTTAATAACAAGCGCTACATTAATATCCGGAAGGGAAGACACCCGCTATTGCACAAAAAAACAGTCGTTCCGATTGATATTCATTTGGGGAAGGATTTTGACCTTTTAATTGTAACCGGACCGAACACCGGCGGAAAAACCGTATCGCTAAAAACGGTCGGACTTTTTACACTGATGGGACAATCCGGACTGCACATTCCCGCACTCGACCGTTCGGAGCTTGGTGTCTTTACGGAGGTGTACGCAGATATTGGAGATGAGCAAAGCATTGAACAAAACCTCTCCACGTTTTCGGCACACATGACAAACACGATTTCCATACTAAACAGTGCAAACGAACAATCTCTATGTATCTTTGACGAACTTGGCGCAGGTACCGATCCTACAGAAGGCGCAGCGCTTGCGATTGCAATTTTAAAACACCTGCACAACAGGGGCATCCGTACAATGGCAACAACACACTATAGTGAACTCAAGGTTTTTGCGCTCACAACTCCCTATGTCGAGAATGCATGTTGTGAGTTTGATGTGGAAACGCTCCGTCCTACCTATCGGCTCTTAATCGGCATTGCCGGTAAAAGCAATGCGTTTGCGATTTCTTCAAAGCTTGGACTTTCCGACGAAATTATTGCATCGGCAAGAGAGCACATCAGTGAAGAAGAAGAGAGCTTTGAAGATTTACTGACCGATCTTGAGGAAAGCCGCCGCACAATCGAAAATGAGCGCAATGAAATCCAAAGCTACAAAACGGAAATTGCCACGCTCAAACAGCGTCTTGAACAAAAGCAGGAACAGTTAGACGCGCAAAAAGACAAAATTATACGCAATGCAAACGAAGAGGCACGCAAAATTCTTCAGGAGGCAAAAGATGTCGCGGACGAAACCATTCGGAATTTCCAAAAGGCGAACAGTCAAACTTCCATAAAAGATTTGGAAAAAACTCGCACAAAAGTGCGTGATAAAATTAGTGAAAAAAATAACAAACTCAGCATCGCGGATGCAAAGCCTACACACAAACTGCTTAAGCCAAATCAGTTAAAGCTAGGCGATTCCGTAAAAGTTGTGACAATGGGACTCAAAGGCACCGTTTCGACGCTGCCTGATGCAAAAGGCGATTTGTTCGTGCAGTGTGGCATTATACGCTCTAAGGTAAATATTAAGGATTTGGTGATTGCACAGGAAGAACCCATGTCCGGCATAGCAAGCTATAAAAAACGCTATGGCGGTATGAGCTCCGGTTCCAACCGCATTTCCATGTCAAAAGCCGCCACGCTCTCTCCGGAAATCAATCTATTGGGCAAGACGGTTGACGAAGCAATCGCGGAGCTTGACAAATATCTCGACGACGCATATTTATCCCACGCCCCCAGCGTCCGTATTGTTCACGGAAAAGGCACGGGAGCGCTCCGGCAGGCTGTTTCACAGCACCTAAAGCGCATCTCCTATGTGAAATCCTTTCATTTAGGAGAGTACGGCGAGGGCGACGCCGGTGTTACAATCGTAGATTTCAAATAGAAAGGTGAAAACGTAATGGCAAACAAGCAGAAAATATTAATTGTTGACGACGACGAAAATATCGCAGAACTGATTTCCTTATATATGACAAAGGAATGTTTTGAAACCAAAATTGTATATGACGGCGAATCAGCGCTTCGGGAAGCGGAAAGTTTTTCACCTGATTTGATTTTGCTTGACCTGATGCTTCCCGGTATTGACGGGTATCAGGTCTGCCGCGAGGTGCGGCAAAAAGCGCAGACGCCGATTATTATGCTGTCCGCAAAAGGAGAAGTATTTGACAAGGTATTGGGGCTGGAACTTGGCGCCGACGATTATCTTGAAAAACCGTTTGACACAAAAGAACTTGTAGCGCGTGTAAAAGCAGTACTGCGCCGCTATAAGGCAGCCGCGCCCGTTCCCCCTGCCGCATCTGCTAAGCAGGTGAGCTATCCTGACCTGACAATCAACCTCACAAACTATTCCGTTATCTACAACGGACATACTGTGGATATGCCGCCTAAGGAGCTTGAGTTATTGTATTTTCTTGCCGCCTCTCCAAATCATGTATTCACAAGAGAGCAGCTTTTGGATCAAATATGGGGTTACGAATATATCGGTGACACTCGTACTGTAGACGTACATATCAAACGTCTGCGCGAAAAAATAAAAGATCACGAGGCATGGCGGATTGCCACAATTTGGGGCATCGGCTACAAGTTTGAGGTAAAAAATTGATCAATCAGAGATTTTTCAATGCAAGTTTGTGCTTTACAGTCCAAACTTGCAGGCTGAGAAGGGAGCAAGACTATTGACATGAAACGCACATTATATCTGAAATTCGTCCTTGCATATTTTATCTTTGCCTTTTTCGGCTTTATTGTAGTGGCAACTTTTACATCGAGTATGACACTTGAGCATATGAAGCGGGAGCGCGCGGACACACTGTACAAAGAAGCGCTGCTCATCGCGGACTCTTATGCCGCCGACCTCTATAATAACGAGATTACGTTGGAATCCGTATGGCGGCAGATTGATGCAATCGGAACGTTTGTGGATGCGTCCATTTGGATTGTGAACCCTTCCGGACTTGTTATCCTGGATTCCGGCTCACAGCCCGACATTGAAAATCCTATCACAATCCCAAATTTCAGTCCAACCATTACCGGCAGCTCATTCTACACAGTCGGCAACTTTTTCGGCATGTTTGACGAAGACATGATTTCAGCCTTTGCGCCCATTACTTCAAATTACAAGGTCAAAGGCTATGTTATTATCCACACGCCGATGACGGAACTGGAAGCCTCGTGCAATTCACTCCTGAATATCTCTTATATCACGCTGGTCATCCTGTTTCTGCTGTCGCTGATTATCCTGCTGTTCTTCACGGAAATGGTCTACCTGCCGCTTCGCAAAATTACACATGCGACGGAACAGTACGCAGTCGGCAATTTCCGCTATGAGTTTCAGGTTGACAGCGAGGACGAAATCGGTTATCTTGCGGCATCACTCGCTTACATGGCAAGTGAAGTCGCCAAAAGTGAGGACAATCAAAAACGGCTCGTAGCAAATATCTCACACGATTTCCGCTCACCGCTTACCTCCATGCGCGGTTACCTGGAAGCGATGCTTGACGGCACAATTCCTGCCGAACTGCATGAAAAATACATTGGTGTTGTGTTAAACGAAACAGACCGCCTTACAAAGCTGACAAACTCATTACTCACGCTTAATAACCTGAACACAAAAGGAATGATTTTGAACCGTACCGATTTCGACATCAATCAAATTATAAAAAATACGGCAGCTTCTTTTGAAGGAACCTGCCGAAATAAACTGATTACAATTGAACTTGTGCTGACCGGTGATGAGATGCTTGTCAATGCCGATATGGTTAAAATCCAACAGGTACTTTACAATCTCGTGGACAACGCAATCAAATTCAGCCACAAAAACTCGTCCATTAAAATCGAAACCATTGAACGCTCCAATAAGCTTCTTATTTCCGTAAAGGACAGCGGTATCGGTATCCCTGCCGACAGCATTAAGCTGATATGGAACCGTTTTTACAAAACAGACCTCTCGCGCGGCAAGGACAAAAAAGGAACCGGACTCGGACTTTCCATCACAAAAGAAATTATCCAGTCACACAATGAAAACATCAATGTCATCAGCACCGAGGGCATCGGCACCGAGTTTATTTTTACACTCGAGAAAGCCGAGGAAGATTAATCATTATGAAATGTTGCCGTAACCTGTGCTTCCTCCGTTCCCATTTTCAACGTATATGTCCCGCCGTCCACGATTGCGGGACAGCTGACCACAACGGAATCGTAGCTTTTTTCGATTGTATGCGCAAGCAGCTCCTTCCCGTCTGCGTCAAGAAGTATCACATCCGTTCCCGCATGCTGCTGCGACACGCTGTTTACGAGAATGGAGCCTTGCGTCGAGCGGCTGCCAAAATTTACTGCCATATTGCTCTGCCCTGCCGCCACGACAATCCCGCCCGTAATTGTTGCCGAAAGGTCATAATCAAGCGCGCCGTCTCCGGCGTCGGAAGAGCCGAGAACATATGTTTCTCCCCCACTTACCATTAAATGACCGTTTGAATCAATACCGTCTCCCTCCGCGTCAATTCTGACTACACCACCCGAAATATGAATATTTGCATCATTATGCGGCGCTTTCTTACCGCCAAAATCCTGTACGTTTTCGGTTTCTTCCTCCTGTGTGGAAAGACGCTTGTTAGTGGCATTAATCCCGTCATCGGAAGCGGTAATATCAATTGTACCTCCGCTGATGTTAATCAGACGCGCCTCCAAGCCTTCATCAGATTTTGCGACCGTCAACGTTCCTCCTGCAATATTGATTTCATTTAATGCCTCAATACCATCGCCTTGCGCATCGAAGAAAAATGTACCATTCTCAATATAAACCCATCCTGCCGCGTCATCGTCATCATTTACGGAATGAACCGCATCCTTCCCCGCCGTAACACGGAAACTGCCGTTTGCAACCGCAACGCTGTCTTTTCCTGACAGTCCGTGGGAAGCTGCCGTAATCTCATAATTTCCGCCTGTTATCACAAGGTCATTTTTAGACACCACACCGTGTCCTTCAGGAGCCAAAACCGTAAGGCTTCCTGTTCCGTTCAGCGTCAAATCGTCCTTGGAAAAAATGACTGCATCAATATGATTGTCATCAAGTTCCACAAATGAACCGCCATTTGCAAGCATATTTTCCGATTTGTCCGCAAGCGTGAGAAATACCTTGTCCGCCTGTTTCACATAAATCGGGGCGGACGTATCGCTTTTTATATTCACACCGTTTAACACCAGCTGGACCTTCTGCTCCTTATCAACATCCACGATAATCATGCCGTTTGTAAGCGCGCCTTCAATGAGATAAACACCTTCTTCTTTGATTGTGACAACATCACCGTCAATTTCTACGCCCTTGCTGCCGGTCGTTGAGCCGCCGTCGCGCAGCGTAATTGTTTCACACGTCTCCTCATCGTATGTGCCGTCCAAATCACGTTTGGAAAACAGATTTTCCGTGTCTATTATGGAATAATCACCCTCAAAAACATTGTTTTCCGTATCATTCCCTTCCATTGCACTTCTTTCCGGCAATTCCTGCGCCGTACCGGAACACGCCATCAAAAACAGCACCGTTGCCAATACGACTGCAACCAATTTATATTGTATCACTATAATCCCTCTTTTCCGCATTATGCCAAGCGTTATCCCCTCTGTCATTAATCCTATAACAAGTAAGCTGATAATGCAATTGCTACTTTCCTTTCACAAACCCTCTGCGAGTCATCAAAAATGCAGCCGCCCCAATCATTGCATACACTACTGCCACCATACCATAATACGGAATCACAAAATCCCCTACCGTATAACTTACAAACGCTCCAAACATTTCCTTCAAATCCAGTGCCCTTATAGGAAACAAATAATTTATATGATTCCACACTCCGCTTTTACTGCTCATCGGTAAAAACGCCGGTCCAATAATAATGGCAATATGATTGCGGAGCTTGGGAAAGACAGGATTGTGCTTCTTTCCACGCACAT
>CAMWNY010000062.1 GCA_947175775.1 uncultured Lachnospiraceae bacterium
ACCTGCCTTTCCGGCAGCTGTCAGGTATCTAAAGTGTAAGACTAAACGCAACATTTGGGGAAGTGGAAACAGGTGAAAGACTAAAATCTACTTCGCACCCTTCAAAGTGGAAATAACTTTTCACTTTAGTCAAATAAATTTTGTAATACAAGTATCTTGCAATGCAAAAATGCATATGCTATAATTGCGGTAGGCAAATGATGTGATTTAATCTATGCTTGCAGTAAACAAAACCCTAAGAGCGGCTATCTCTTAGGGTTTTTTGTCAATTAAGGATGACCAATTCTAGGCTAGTTACCGTTTATCATCTCTGTCTAACCATTTCCAAATGTAGGCGGCTACTACACCTGACATAACAGAGAGAATAAATGATGTGATTAACTCCATGCTTTGCACCTCCTTCCTGTCACCAGTATTGGAGGGATAACATCAATAGTTTATAATTTTTGCCAAATGATGTCGATATAAGTACAAAAGTATGTTTGTATTTATATATGGATTATAATAATGTAAATTTTTCAAAAATATCAATTTCTATTAGGATTCTATTAGGATATGAAATAGTGGAGATTTACATGTGGGTGATGAATCTTTATCAGGGGAATTAGATTTCTTTTCTGCAACGATTTCAGGGTATCGGAATCATCTCATCGATATTGATGTGGGTTTCTAATAGGGACAGAAACGCAGGTCTGTCAGTTTGAAATTTATCCTAGCAGTCTGAAAAAATATCTGTCAAAGAAAGCTGTTTATGAAGTATCATAGATATCAGAATAACTTTTTTCCTGGGTATATGGTTTTTAGAAGTTTATGCCCATTCGGGCGAGTAAAATGTCTGTCGACATTATATTATATCCAGTGACGGGGTATTTGTTTTTTGAAGTTAAAAATACTGTATTTATATGGTGTGTGGCGTTTCACAAACGCTTATATATCTGATTACTTGGAGGTGGATTATGACGGTGGGTGAAACGTTTGATAATTTCATACTTTCAAGAAAGCTTGCAGACCTTTCAGCTAAGATGATAACTGGCTACATTTTGTAACGCCGTTCATTACATTTGTAGGCTCATGTAAGCCGTTTTCCGAACTGACATAGAATGATATAATGATATAAACAGGTACATAGAAAAGCTCCTTGCAAGACCCGTAAGCAAGGCTACAAGGGCAACATATATGAGACACCTTAAAATATACTTGCGCTGGTCTGAAAATGAATACTGCGCCCTGTATAATTCCAAAGCGGTCAAAGTTCCCAAAAGTCCAAAGAAGTCAGTCCGCATTTATTTCGATACGGAAATACGGGAGATATTTGACACGGTTTCCTCTGACACGGAATGGCTTGTTTTGCGTAACAAGTGCATAATAGCACTGATGTATGACAGCGGTCTTAGGCAGTCGGAAGTATGTACCCTCAAACGTAGCAAGGTTTCATATTTCGACAACCGTATGACGGTGTACGGCAAGGGAGATAAGGAACGCATTGTTCCGCTTGGGAAGCTTACAAAACAGTTCATGCATGAATATACTGCCAAATGCCCGTATACGCTTGATATGGTGTTTGTAAACCGTCGTGGACAGCCTTTGACGGGCAACGCTGTTAAGATGGTTATAAGCAAATTGTCACACAATTTAGGCTTTGAGCTATCCTCGCATAAGCTTAGGCATAATTTTGCAACCAATTACTGTATAGACCAGTATAAAAAGCATGGTCAGATTGACATATACCGTCTCATGTACCTAATGGGTCATGAGGACATAGAAACAACAAGGCGTTATCTCCATTTTGCGTATGAGGTCATAGCAAGTGAGGAGTGCATCTCGCATCTTGATGAGGTCATGCAGACATGCAAATAACAAACGGCGCGCTCGGCTCTGTCCGTGCGCGCCTGTTTTGCTGTGCTACCTGATTTTTTTACCCGTTGTGAAGAAAATTGCAAACAAAAAAGCCCTAAACCCGTATGAATACAAGCCTAGAACCTTTCATGCACCGCCAGGGGCTCGAACCCTGGACACCCTGATTAAGAGTTTCGGTACCAGAAAATGGAACTTGTAATACAAATTTATGGTTATTTTGGTTTTCCCGGATAAATTTTCGCGGATAAATTTTGTAATACAAGTATCTTGCAATGCGAAAATGCATATGCTATAATAGCCGTAGGCAAAAGTTTGAGTCTGTACATTGCGACAGCAAAACGAAACCCTCAAGGAGTGCGATTCCTTGAGGGTTTCTCAATTGTTTAGAGTACAATCATAAACTCAGGTTGGTTGCCGCATTAGTTTCTGTCCAACCATTTGCAAATATAGTAGGCTACTATACCTGCCATGACAGAAATTAAAAAGTTTGAATCTATGTACATTGCAACACCTCCTTCCCGATGTCGGTTTAGAAGTGACAACACTATTAGTTTATAGTTTTTGTCGCAGAATGTCAATAAAAGTACAAAAATATGTTTGCATTCAGATGCAAGTTGTGATAATATTAATCTAATCAATCAACAATCTCTATGAAGATAGGAAATAGCGGAACCTCATATGCAGGCTCCGCTATTTCTTATCTTATTTATTGCTTATATTTTACATTAAAATAATAAGTTCTATAAAGTGGCACTCCGTTTAGCAAGTGTGTTACATGATACATCCATGCATCAGAATATCTGGTTGTATAAATAGTCACATCAGGGTAATTATTATAGAATACCGATTGAACTCTTATTGACTCATTTTGTGATATTTCGCTATTAAGGTTAAAGCTCAATTCTTTATCTGTAATGAATGTGTTATCTTTGTTCATAGCAGTAGATATTATTTTGTCATAAAAATCCTTTTCATTTTTGCTAAGTTCATCATATGATATGTCATATGTGATTTTGTATTCAACAAACTCCGGCTCGTTGTTAAACAAATCAGTTTTATTATTTGTATCATATGATTCACTGCTTGTAATTTCTGTTTCTGAACCTTTATGAATAATGTTTTCGTTTACTACAGTTTCTGTTTGCTTTTGGTTAATGCTTCCGCAAATATACCCTAATGTGTATACTGCTAAAAGTATGACTAATTTTAATGCAGGATGTATGGTTGATTTATTTTGTTTGTAGGTCATGGATTTAGTTCCTTTCTTAAAGTATTTTATCATTTATTTTTCTTATTTATCCAATCTGTGAATTTAATGATTCTTGCTCCTGTGTTTGGTCAGATCTTGGTAGAGCGTGTTGAATGTCTTCAGCATGTTTCATGGTCAAAGGTTGACCAATATCATTTGTATTGCGGTATAATTCTACTAATTTTTTTTCTTCTAATGTAAGATTTTCAGGATATTTACCAGTCAATAAATAATCAATACTTATCCCTAAAAAGTTGGATAGCTCAACTATAATAGCTGCATTTGGTATTTGTCCATTTTTATAATTACCAATTGCATTTTTGTTTAAATTTAAGCCATTTGTAATTTCAATATTAGTAAGTTTTGCATCATCCATTGCTTTTTTAAGTCTTTTTCCAAATTGTATACCATCTAGTTTATTCATTTTTACCTCCAAATATCCAATAAAAAAAGGATAATAATATTGACATTCCAATATTAGTTGGATATAATACTTTTGTAAGACAACCAATGTCTTATTAGATTAATCTAATACTTTATTGTAACACATATGTAATGAGAAAGAAACAAGCGAATCGCGATTGCTGGAAAGAGGTTGATTGATGAAATGTTTTAAATGTAAAGATGGCAGAATCAGATCCATCGGTTATGTTATCATGCAGGCATGTTTTGTTTCTGAAAAAGGGAAAGAACTTGAAACCCATTCCTTTATTGAGTATGCATTGGTAGGCTTTGAAAAGGCATTCTCTCCTTTATGCAACGGACATTTCCTTTTTACATCAAAGGATTTCAATGAATGCGCCGGAAAGCTTGCACAATACTGTCATGAACTGGAGAATTTCCCGGATGATGACACGGAAGAGCCTGAAGAACTGACATTTGGATAATATTGGAAAGGAGTCAGAAAGGAGATTGATTTGATTGGAAAAGATGATACAGAAATCCGTGCGTATTCCCTGTAGCCTTGTAGAGTTTGTCGACAGCCAGCCCGGCGCCGATTTTTCAAAAAAACTGATAGGAATACTTACGGAATACAAGAACGGAGAACTGGAACGTAAACTCATGCTCCAGCGTTACGATGAACAGATAGCGGAGCGTAAAAAGAGGCTTGACACCCTGATGCAGAAAGTCAACAGCGCATCAACGATAACCCGGAGGTTAGACGTTCTTTTCGACGAACTTGATGCGGCGAATCCCTACCTTCAATGACAAAAAACTTCCGGCAGCGCCTAATTGGTTCTTTGGAGGAGGCCGGGTTGTAGGGCGGAGCCCTGCGAACTTATACACTAACGGCTTCGATACCCTGTGTATAGCGGTACAATGGATTGACGGTAACGGGGCCCCGATTTGTTTTTTAATCGGTTCCCCGTTATCGGCAAAGCCGTTGCGCCGCTGTACACTAGACCTGTCAGGGGAACCGTGGAATAAATTACGGCTTGCCTTTTAGCCGTACTTTATGCCGCGAAAGTCCCTTGACAGGGCGTACTGCTTAGCCATGTGGAAATGGAAATATAAGACAATTTAATGTCTTTAAGCGGATTTTGCCATTAAAAGTGGACTGTATGCATGGTTGGGGGTTTAGGGGGGCACAGCGCCCCTGGGAAGAAAATCAAAAGATCTGCCCCTAGGATAGGGGTTGGGGGTGTGATAACTTATTCCGC
Source organism: uncultured Lachnospiraceae bacterium (assembly GCA_947175775.1). Lineage (GTDB taxonomy): Bacteria > Bacillota > Clostridia > Lachnospirales > Lachnospiraceae > COE1. The sequence continues at coordinate 4,768 of CAMWNY010000062.1, forward strand.
AGAATGCTGTTTTGGAAAGAGTTGGTGGCGCGGAGAAAACCTTTTTCGTTTAACAGTTTTGACCGTGCACAATGATAATTTCCTACTATTAGGGGGCTATGCCGGAAGCACTTAGCGAGAGCAAGCACGGCTGTACGGCGCCTTCCGAACAGGGTGAGGCAAGCCGTGCACAAAGTGCGCAGCCTCGAGGTTAGTGCGGGCCTGGGGGGCTCCCCCAAACCGAATCCCGCGGAACCGGAAGGGGTGAAATTCCGGCGGAAAAGTCCGGCATCAGCCTGCGGCGGCAGTGCTTTGCGGCGCCGTCTTCCTGCCGGCAACAAAGCACTTAATGAAGGCGAGCGCCGCCCTTGCGCGAAGCCTGAATTTAGTGCGACTTGCCGGGTCACAGCGTGGAGGCGCCGCCAAAAGCCCCGCTGACGGAAACGCCCTTCCGGCCGCCGCAGGCTGGCCGGCGCTGCCGCCGTCCCCGGCAGGGCGGCAGGCGGAAAACAATAAAGAGAAAGAGGTAAATTATGGAAATAAGAGGAATTAGGAAGATACTCGGAGGAAGCTTCAGTTTAGGACTGATGGGATTGGGAGTATATAACCTGTACTGGTTTGTATATTATTTTATGCACGGCAGGGAAATCAGTGTCATACCGTCGAAAATGCAGCTGCTTATTGTGGATATAGCCGTTTTGGCTGTAATAACCGTTACCGCAACGCTATTTGGAGTGATAAGCCGTAAACTGCGCAGGAAAAAACCTGATGACAGCAGCGGATCCGAAAACGGATGAAAGAATATACGCTGTCAGACGGCACGGCTGTCATGGTAAAAAGTTATGAAGAATGGCTGTGGGACTGTACAGGCATGACGGAAGAGGAACTGCGTATAAAGCTGGACCAAAGAAAGGAACCGCGATTTATATGCAAATGGTGGGCAACGGATAAAATAATGGAACATTATCACGACGAATACCGCCGGTACGTGGACCTTATCCATCTCGAGCATATATCCCTCACGTTTATTGAATACCTGGAAGCATATGAAGGGCATACGGTCAATTCGTTCCATGAAATGTGCGCTGCTACCGGGGCAGGCGTGAAGGATGAGAAAAAGTGGCTTGAATGGATAAAGAGGAAATGGGAGAAACACGAAGAAAACATAATACCGTTTTAAAGGAGGAAATAACGATGGATTCCATGGGAATAATGGATTTTTTACAGAAATGTGACATACTGGTGTTTTTTGCAAACGCCATTGATACAATTGGGGAGGACGGTTCCAAGATACGCGGCTGTACCATACACTACGTGTTCCTGAACCAAATGTACGCCGTACAGTCGGAGTATGACATCACAAAGCCTGTCGGGATGCAGCGCGGCAAAAGCTGGGTGGATTACGCAATGCGTGACAAGGTCCGCCTTGCGCCGGCAATCTATGAGGGTACGTTTACAATGGCAGTAGGATCGGACGGAAAACCCGCCCTGAAACTTATAGATATTGCATACAAGTCAAACGTAAGGTTTGTTCCATACCGAGTTGAAGGGCTTGAACTCCCCGGAATGGTTTCCTGTGACGCCCCGGATTTTTTAAGCGTACAGCGCGTACTTAATATGTTGAATGAGCCGGCAGAACCGGAAAAGAATGAAACCGGTCCGGAAAAGGCAGAACCGGAAAAGAATGGAATTGCCCCGGAAAAGAACGGAGCGAAGTCCGACAAGAAAGCAGTATAACTTATGCGTATGACGGAATTATTTGATTCACTTGTCCTTGCGGCTGCCTCCGGCGAAGAACCGGAAGCAGCCGCGGAAGAAAACGACAGGGAAGAAAAAGCGGAGGAAAAAGAAAATGACGGTAAACCTGATGAGCCTGATAATGCTGCTGCTGTTTTTCTGCCTGATAACAATGATGATGAACTTCCTGAAACGCGTGCTGACAAGGATACTGTATTTCCTGAAAGCGCTGCTGATGCAGATACCGTTTATCAAAACAGTGAGCCTTCAGACGCTGGAAATGGAGAAAGAGGCAGTGCAGAGGAGGACGAGGGGGAAGAAAGCTCCGGAGGAGAGACAGCCGAAAGTGCATATCAGTCAGGAAGAGGAGACGGAGACAGAGACAGCGGAACCGACAACGATAGACGAGGAAGTACAGGAGTGGCGCAGACAGAGGGAGAAAGAGAAACAGAATCAGAACCGGAAACGTCATCCGAACCAAAACCAGGGTCAGAACCGGGATCAGAACCGGAAAGCACAGCAGGAACAGAAACAGAAATCCTGAACAGGGGAATAAAGACCTTAATGGAAATGCTTTCTGAAATGAACAATGAGTCAGAACCGGAATCAGACACAGAACAGGAGGAAACCGAAACAGTGGCGGAAAGTTCCGTTTACGGAGAAGACCTGCAGCAGATACATACGGATCTGCAGGTGATATGCTGTTTCATAGTGGTATTCCTTATCATTGTCCTGTGTGATTACATATACAGGTTTTTTAAAATATTCTTTTAGGTCATATTTGCGCAATTTATGATATACAGTAACAATCCAATGGTTAAGAAGAAGGAGGTTTTAACATGACGGGTTTTGTAATAGCGCCTGTTGTCAGGGCATCGCAGAGCGCGGCGTCGGCAACGGGAAAAATAGCGGGCGTCGTGACCGCGGACATGATGAACGGCGTGCTTGATGAAGTGATTGCACTCCTGCCCGTGTGCATTCCGGTGATGATTTCGTTCATCGGGCTGCGCAAAGGCATCAGCTTCATACAGAGTGTTCTTCATGCTGCCTAGTGTCAGGGAGGGTATTGCTTCGGCAGTGCCCTTTTCTTTTACAGAAAAACGGGGGTGAACAGGAAATGAAAAAAATAAAACGGGTGATATGTATCATCATGTCGGCATTCATGATAGTAAGTGCGCCATTGACTTCGTATATTCAGGTAAAAGCTGCAGACTTGGCTGTTCGCGGAGGCATTGCACTTGAAAGGATTGTTTTGGATCTTCTTATGTCCGCTGGTCTGATTTATGTAGGATATGAGACAATGGAGCTTGCATCGAATAAATCTAAAGTACGGGAATCTGTGGAACGTGCAGTAAAAGAAAATCCGGAAGTTATAAAGGCGCTTGCGGATGCAAATGGTTGGCAGAAAGCAGTTGGAGAAAGCAGTCTGCCTGATAATTATTCGTATACATCATCCAGTGGTTTTCGTGTTATTAAAGGCGGTAAAGGTAATGGTGATGATGATAACAAGCCAAATAAAGGAATCAGTGTTGGTCTTACAGCGGGACTGATTACCGCAGCTAGAAACGCAATAAAAACTTGGTTGGAAAGTGAGGAAAATGATCTTGTGATTGCTGAGTCTGATGAGGAGGCAGGAAAAGTCAATGTAAATTTTGAATACATGAAGTCTATTACAACAACGGTGAAAACGATTCCTTCTGTTAGTGCTATGTCGGACATCGACAGTTATTTTGCAATTGATGGGGCGTATAATTATTTGACTTCACAGGGATATTCTGACAGTGAGTATTATTTTCTAATTTATGCATCGGGATCGGTTACTGCCATAACACCCATACCAATAAATTATTCTATTGTTGCTAGCAAGGCTTCATGGTTAGGAAGAGAAAGTCTAGATATAGTTTCTAATGTAAACTATAAGAACTTAATTAATCAGAATGGCGTGCGGGATTCGTCTTCTTTTCTGTCCTATTTGAAGGGTCTTCCAAAGTATACAGCAAAATATTACAGATACGACCATTCCGCAGATTCATGGACGGTTCATGAGAATGGTTTTCTTCCAGGTTATTCTAATTTTAGAGATAGTTCTTTGAGTAGCTGGTATACATGTAACTATCAAAGAGCTTATGCTAAAGGCTGTACAATAAGCTGGAATTTCTTTACAACAGAAATGCAACGTATTCTTTATACCTATAAGACGGTAGCAAAAAACATTTCCTATAATCCTTCTATAGCTCCAGCTCTTCCTGGTACTGGATATGTGGATTTTACCATTCCCGAATCAGATTATGCGGGTTTTGAATGGACGGATTTATCAGCGTTTCTTGATTATATAAGTTCGTTATCTGCAACATTGGAGGGCTGGTATGAAGACAGCGTTGAGAATCAAGAAACACTTATCCAGCAGAATAAAAGTGTACTAGACGCGATGAATAAAATGTCTTCAACAATCCATACCATATCGACAAATATTGGAAAAAGTGCAACTGCAGTAAGTGATATATATAAACTTATGATGAAAATTCCTGAACAGATAGCGGATGCATTAAGCAGTTCTATAATGCTTCCCGGACTGGATGAGCTTGCGCAGGGAGTAACTGCATTGCCAGGAATAATGGTTAATGGACTTGTTGATGCGTTTCCTACAGTAATAACAGATGCGCTTGTGGAGGTGTTTCCCGATGTTGGGGAAGTGACAGAACGAATAATTTCACTGCCGCAGGATATAGCGTCTGCGGTTGAAGCGATTACCATTAACATACCAGAAATTAACATACCGGAAATAACCGTTCCTGATGTGTTTGTGGAGGCTCCTGCCATTACCCTTAATCCTTCGTATGACATTACGGTTGCAAATGATTTTACGGGACTTGAAGGTATTATTTCTAGAGCCGTGCAGGGAGTCTTGACGGATGTGTTTGTCCCAAATGAAGTAGCTACCCTCGAGAAAGTCGGTGAAATGCAGGAATATTTTGAGTTTAAGGATGACGTAATAACGGCAGTTGATGATTTAAAAACTATGCTTTTTGGTATAACGCCCAGTCCTATATTAAAGATACCTATTGGAAAAACAACGTCAAAGAAATATAATTACGGAACTGGCAATTATATTGTTATTGATGTAAGTTGGTATGCACCATATAAACAGTTTGGAGATAAAGTTATACTTGCCATTGCATGGGCGTTGTTCCTTTGGCGTTTATTTTTGAAACTTCCGGGCATTATTTCTGGAACAGAAGGTTCCATTATGGCGGCAGACAGATCATATCAAAAATATTTATCAGGAAAGGATTAATTAAACATGATAACGGATGCATTAATAACTTTGATTTATAATGCTTTTATGTTTTTTCTCGGTGGATATGAACCGCTGCATTTTAATTTGGATACAACAATATTTCGGACTTTTTCGGATTTTTTTGCGTTTCTGTTTTACATATTGCCAATAAAGGGGCTTCTTCCCATTGTGACAATTATTATTTCAATTATGATATTCAGAATAATAATCAGTGTAGTGAAAACCATATGGGATCTGTTGCCGCTTTTGTAGGACAAGTTTTCTTCAGGAGTAACAGCAGAATTAAATATTTGTAATACAAAACGGTATCCCTGAAGAACACCTGGCGTCGGAATTTGTAATA
>CAMWNY010000063.1 GCA_947175775.1 uncultured Lachnospiraceae bacterium
GCATAATCATTGCCGAAAGAAATTTACCAAAACGCTGCACCCCATTTTTCATGAATTATCTCCTTACTCGCCGCCCCCGATAAACCGAACTGGTTGTCCTAAATAATCTGTACTCCGTGCTTTTTACAGTCCTCCCGAAACTCCTCGGGAAGATTATCGTCGGAAATAATAATGTCCACATCGCCAAATGTACAGAACGAATACGTGCTTTTCACGCCGACCTTTGAGGAATCCATCAAAAGGATTTTCTGTTCCGCCTGATGCAGCACCGTACTTTTCAAAACCGCTTCCTCGTCCACGCCGCAGTTAAATCCCGTCTGCTCACAATAGCTCGTAACCCCCATAAATACCTGGTCAAAATTGATACGCTGTACCTCAGAAACCGTGTGAATGCCGCACACACTCATACTGTAACGGTTCATTTTCCCGCCCAAAACATGTATGGAAGGCATTGTCAGCCTGCCGAGCTCCGCCGCGCATGTCAGCGAATTTGTATAAATCAGATTCGACTGGTCGGGCATACATGACGCAAGCATAGTTGTCGTACTTCCAGAATCCAAGAAAATCGTTGTATCCTTCCGTATAAAACTGAGTGCTTTTTGTGTAATAAGCTGTTTTGCCTCAATATTGCGCACCTGCCTTCGGCTGAGCATATCATCTGTTCCGATAACAACATCAACCGATTTCGCACCCCCGTGTACCCGGACAATTCGTTTCGCCTCATCAAGAGCTTTTAAATCCGTGCGCAGTGTCATTTCGGAGATTTGGGGAAATTTTTTCTTTAGCTGTGTAAAGCTGATATTTCCACTCTGATTAACCAAATCCACAATCGTGTTCCTGCGCTGTTCCATTGTATCCATCTGCTTACCTCCCTGTATCTATGTTTTCCCTGTTATAAAATCCATACTTATCCACTCCTTTCATTGTATCATGTTTTCTGTGTTCTTCAAGCATTTTATTTTTGTTTCAAAAGTTATGTTCGCTTGAAATTTGTTAATTCGAAAGTTTGTATTTTTATAATAACAGTATAAAACGGGGTTGTCAACTTTTATTTCAACAATTTTTACACTTTTTTCTTTTATTTTAAAAGTTTATTGAATCGTTTTTTGAAAATGACTATCATAAGTAACAAAAAAATACCGTTTTAAAATAAATTCCATTTTAAAACGATACTTAATAAGAAACGGTGTAACCCCTTTTACAGCGCTACACCGTACCCCGCATAAAACATCTTTATCTGACATCAGCCAAAGTCCACTATCTTGTTATAATCTGCCTATTCGGAAATCATCTCTTCAAGCTCTGCCCAGGCCTGCTCATAATTCTCAAACAAAATCCCTTTCATGCCGACCTTGCGCGCGCCCTCAATATTCTCCAGCCGGTCATCCAAAAATACGCACTCCTGCGCCTTCAAATCATATTGATTCAGAAGATACTCATAAATCTCCCTGTCAGGCTTTACAAGCTTCACATAAGCCGAAACCACCTTTCCATCTATCTTATCAAGAAACGGAAAGCGCCCGCATCTTGTATGCAGCTCAAACAGACTCACCGGATAATTCGACAAAAGATAAACGCGAAATCCCCGTTCCTTTAACGTGTCAATCATTTTAACCGTATAATCATACGGCTCCACAAGCTTATCTACATTTTCCCATAGAAGGTCAAATTCCTTATTATATGCACTGTTTTCTTCGCGGATTTTGGCAATTACATCTTTTTCATCAAGAACTCCGCGGTCAAGTTCAACCCAAAAAGGATTTCCAAATATTGATTTTTCAAACACTTTTTTATAATCCTTTGAAATCCCCAAATCATCCATAAGCTCACGCCAGCGAAAACTGACAAGCACATTTCCAACATCAAAAACAATATTTTTTATCATAATTCCACACCATTCTTTTGTAAAAGCGCACGCGCACTCTCCACCGAATCAACGCCCGTCTTATTTTTAATCGGCGCGAATTCATAATCGCGCACAACCTCAAACGACAGACAATTATCAAGCAAGTGAATCATATCAAGCACCAAAAGCTCAAACTTATAGCCGTTTGGTGTCTCAGGTTTGATATACTCACCGTCCGCCGTCATGTACGGAATTTTTTTCTCCACCACATGTACCGGCATTTTTTCATTCATAATCTGCTCAAGCTTGTCAACGCGGAACAGATAATTCAAAATCACGCCGAAATTATAAGACAAATCACCGTTCGGCTCTCTTGAATTAATAATCTCATCCGTCATTTCATAATACTCTACAATCGAAGGTTTCCCGTCCTCGAGACAAAGCACGCCGACTTTCTCGTGCGGGTCTGCCTTTCTCACCACCTTCGCGCCGCTGACACAGCCCGATTCCAGCGTTGCCCCCACGAATACAGGGTCTGCAATCCGCTGCAAAACATTGTCAACCGCAAAAATATTCAGCCATTCAACGCCTCTTGCCTTGACGTCTTTCAAAACGCCCGTTACCGCCATCGAATAAAACCAACCGCCGTTTCCGTTCGGTGAAAGCGAAAGCGAATCAGCAGATTCCATATAAAGCTTTCCATTAAAATCAACCGAAGGCGCCATTTCCTGCTTAAAAAATTTCACAAATTCCTCCGGATACCCAAAGTAATTCTTTTCCGCAAAAAAGGAAACTGTCTCCTCATGATTTTTATCACTCGTCATCACATAAAGCGGCACAAAACAGCCTGCCTTATCCGTCACATCAAGCAGATTTCTGATAAGACGCTCAAAAATAAACATATCTTTCGTTAGCCCGATATTATACTTACCCTTCGGTCCGTCGGAGCCAAGGCGCGTCCCCTGACCGCCCGCTAAAAGCACGGCGCCGACCTTACCCGCCTTAATCGCATCAATCCCGACTACTTCGTATTTTGTCTTATTCGCCTCTATTTGGGATATTTCCATCGCAGAAAGCGGCTCAAGCTTCCCACGCTCCTGCTTCGGCTCCTCATCACCTGCCGTTTTATGGCATGGTATATCCATGATTGACCAGTCAATCCGTTCCACCTGTCCGGCAAGCTTTTTCTTTCCTTCCTCATTAAGTTTCTCATACGCCGCAAAAATATGCTGCTGTCCGTGTTCCTCTAAGATACCTGAAAGTTCATTTTCCGTCATAATTTTTTATTATTCCTTTCTCCCTATATCAATAAAATATATTCTTTTTTGCTTTCTATGCGTAATGTACCATATTTTACATACAATTGTAAACACTTCTTTTATTATTTGCAAAAATCCGAAAATTTCAAACATGGATTTTTACCCGTTTTTCAATTTATTTTCGATTTATTTTCACCTCCTGTATAGACAAAATTTAAAAATAATTGTAGAATATATCTAAGCGACATCTAAAATGGTTTCATGAATATACATATTCCATTTCATAGATTATTCCAGAGGAGGAACTAAAATGGCAAAAAATATTTTAATTGTCGATGATGCAGCTTTTATGAGAATGATGATTAAAGACATTTTGACGAAAAACGGATATAATGTTGCTGCGGAAGCAGAAAACGGAAAGATAGCTGTAGATAAGTACAATGAAACAAAGCCGGATCTCGTGCTTATGGACATTACAATGCCGGAAATGGACGGAATACAGGCACTAAAAGCAATTAAAGGCAATGATCCGAATGCAACAGTTATTATGTGTTCGGCGATGGGTCAGCAGGCAATGGTTATCGAAGCAATCCAATCAGGAGCAAAAGACTTTATTGTAAAACCGTTCCAGGCAGAACGAGTTTTGGAAGCCTTGAAAAAGGTAATCGGATAAATTCATAATTTCATACTGCAATAAAAAAGTGCTAAAAGCACTTTTTTATTTTAACTTTATAGGAAATTACGTCCTATAAAGTTAAAACCCCTCCGGGGGATGCGCACTCCGCGCTAAGGAATATGGTTGCTAAAGCAACCGCGCTCCGGCGCGAGAGTCCGGCAAGCCGGACTCTTTTTTATAAACACTTCATATTTCTTTCTCATAATAATGGCGAAATTATTTTCAGCATTCCTTGTATCAGCTTATTTCCAATCGGACGCTTTGACCATCGAATCATATCCATCGCATCGCATTGCTCAATCGTATTTAAAAAGTCGTCCTTTATATCCTTTACCGCATCCATTTCACTCACAAATACACCGCATTCGTAATGCAGATAAAAACTTCTATAATCCGTATTAATTGTCCCGCAAATCGCACATTCATCATCTACCACAACATTTTTGGCATGTATAAATCCCGGTGTATATTCGTAGACCTGAACACCAGCTTCCATAAGCTTTCCATAATTTGAAACATTCACCATATAAACATACCACTTATCATAAATTTTCGGTACTATAATACGTACATCTACACCACTCTCCGCCGCGCTGGTAAGATCCTCAAGCATCTTTTGGTCAAGAACAAGATATGGCGTCGTAATATAAATATAATCCCTTGCCTTGTTTATCATACGCGTATACGCACCTTCTGTCGGATTGTGGGGATTTCTGTGCGGACCACCCATAAATGGCTGCACATAACCTTCCTCCACTAAATTTATGTCCGGTTTATATGCTTCGTTTTCTATCTTTATGTTTTTATTGGAAATACGCCACATATCAAGAAAAAAACATGTAAAACTATAGACGCCCTCTCCACAAAGACGCATGCCGGAGTCCTTCCAATGACCAAACCGCTGCACATAATTAGCATACTCATCTGCAAGATTAAATCCGCCTGTATAAGCAATATTTCCGTCTATTACTGTAATCTTCTGATGATTTCGATAATTAAACGACATGCGCGCTACATCTGCGTGTATTGGATTAAAAATACACATCTGAATCCCCCGGGCTTTTATTTCAGTCCGAAACGCATGTGTATTAATCTTTAATGTTCCAAAATCATCGAACAACAGTTTTACTTCTACACCTTCTTTTACTTTTTGTGTAAGAATTTCAAGAATTTCTTCCCAAACCCTGCCTTCGGAAACAATAAAATATTCCATAAAAATAAACTTTTTCGCATTTTTCATATCTGCAATCATTGCAGAAAGGACTTTCTCACCTGCCTCATAATAAACAACTTTTGTATTTTTATAAATTGGAAAACCTTCCTTGCGCAGATACCGGCTAATCTGTACTTTATTGGGATGATCAATTTCCAAATCCTGCGCTACTGCATCATCATTCATAATCTGTCTTGTCCGGTTCGCGTCAAGTTCCCTAAAACGTCTGAAATACCTTGAGTTTTTGCGGCTCCTTCCCCACATGGAATATAAAAACAAACCCGCAACAGGAAGAACTAAAATAATGACAATCCATCCTATTTTATAAGATTCCGCATTATTAACCAGCTCAAAAGCAATTGCAATACTGATGAGTTCTAATATAAAGTAGATTTCCGTCGCAAATTGAATCAGGTACATGGATAAAAATACCATAATTCCTATCTGAAGGAAAAACGCAATACCGACCGTAAAACCGCGTATAATTCCATAATATTTACTTTTTATGATTCTCATTCTATTCCTCTCCCGTAATACATCTTGGCTGTTTTTAGATATTATATAACAATATAGTAAATTTTCAATCTTTATTTCTGTAATTACAGAACCGGAAAAAGAGAATATTTCCCATTACTATTCAACCCATCCTACTACATTTGGCTTTCTTGCAATTATTTTTGGCTGTCCTGCAGGATAACCCATAGCAATTACAGACCATACAACATGACGCTGTGGTATTCCATAAGAAGTAAGAATATCACGCAGCTTTGGTTCATCACAAATTGTCTTAAGAGCATTAATCCATACAGAGCCAATTCCATAAGATTGTGCCGCCAACATAATATTTTCTGCCGCACACGAACTATCCTGAATACCATTTTCATTGCGTCTGTCATTTGATATGAGAATTAACGTATCCGGATTTTGCATTCCATAAAAATGAACTTTTTTTTCCTCCGCAGTTTCTTTTATCTGACATTTCAGTGCTTCTATCTTATCCTTATTGCGGACAATTGTAAAACGCCATGTCTGCATATTGTGACTGCTTGGCGCTTGAATACCGGCTTTTACAATCATCTCCAATAAAGGGCGCGATATACGTTTATTGTCAAATTCCCTTACACTATGACGATTCAAGATTGTCCGAACCGTATCATTTATAAGGTCTTCCTCTCCGTTTTTATTCCACATTTCATGCAATGTTTTCCGGTCTAGTTTTTTCATACGATTGCGTGGAAGTTCATCCAAAGTAACATATTTATGAGGTAATTTATAGCTTTCCAGCCTTTCCGAAAGAAAACGCGCCAACTGTTTCTTGTCAATATCTGCACCCTCTGGTACAACATATAATACTGGAACCTGACCTAACATACCCTCCGGATCTGAAACGCCAATACATGCGCACTCACGGATCTGATCCGATTCCGATGCAATATTTTCCACTTCTAACGGTGAAACTTTTTCACCTCCTACATTGATAATATCATCTGCTCTGCCAAGCATATAAACATAACCGTCTTCATCCGTATAAACCAAGTCATTCGTATAGAGCCATCCATCGACAAGCGTAGCCGCATTTATTTCGGGAAGATTATAATATCCTGCCATCTGCATATCGCCCTGCAAAACCATACGTCCCGCTGTATTAATATCTTTTGCTTTAATTTCCTTTCCAAATTCATCTACCACCTTCAGGCGTACTCCTTTGGCAGGTTTACCAAGAGATGCCAGTTTATCCGGATGTTCTGTAACATTCAAAAAAATTGCTCCTCCCGTTTCGGTAGAGCCCCACGTATTGTAAATTATTGTATTTGGTAAAATTTTCACAAGCTTTTTTTTCATGTCATAACTTAGTGAACCTGCCCCTACTTCTATATACCGAAGTCTGCCCAATGTATGAACAAATTCCTGTCCCATCTGACGCATCAGCAATTCCAAAGACGCCGGAACACCTACAAGCGCCGTACAAGAAAATTTATTTACATTTTCCGTCAGTTCTTTTGGAAACATAAATCCATTCTGAAGTATGATTGTAGCGCCAATATAAAGAATTGTACGAAGTACGCGCATACCGACAGAATGATTAAGCGGAAGCGGAATTAGTACAACATCAGATTCTTCCATATGAACGCCATGCCATGTATTATGGGTGCTGGCATATATATTTCCATAAGTAAGCATTGCTCCTTTTGGTGTTCCTGTAGTACCGGTTGTAAAAAGCATTTCTGCAACAGATTCCTTTTTTGGAACAACATAATCCATATTGACTATTTCTTTGCCTGATTCCTCTAATACCTCTTCATAAAAACCTGACAATGAAACTTTTTTTACAGCATCCGATACAATTCGATTATCTGTAATGAGCAGTTTTGGAGAAATAAACTGATATATATCACAAATATTTTTTTCCAATGCGCTTTTATCTATCGGAACAGATATAGCGTTCAAATATTGAACTCCTAATAAACTGACAATATATTCTATTTTTGATATTGCACTGATTATAACTTTATCACTAGAAGATATATTATATTTTTTACTGAAAAGATATGCTGCTGTTTTCATCTGTACTGCAAGTTCCTGATACGTAACCTTAGAATCCTTAAAACCTATGGCAATTTTCTGCGGTTCCTTAGATGCATGGTCAAGAACTGCTTCTACAATGGTACTATACATATGCAAAATCCTCCCCTACTGTTTCTGCAGCCGGAGCACTGTTTCCACAATTGCATCTAATGAATTTAAATCCGCCGGTTCCAATTCATTCATATCAAAAACAACATCAAACTCCATCGAAAGCTCTGAAACAAGCGTAACAATCGAAATGGAATCCAATAATCCATCATCTACAAGAGAATTCGATGCGGTAAAATCAATCTGCGGAAGAACCTCTTCTACCAATTCTAAAATTTTTTTCTTCATTTCTTCTTTCATATTCATCCTCCGATTTCCTCCATACCTGTAAATTCAGGCATAGATATAAAATAAATCTTAAAAATTAAAATATATAAACGGATTGTATCCGCCGCTTACTGCATAACAGATATTTAGCACCAACAGAAAACACATTACAACTGCCTCTCCGATGTTCCATATCATTTTTACCCGTTTATTTTTTATACATTTTGTAATACATTCCAATACAGGAAATGAAAATATCAGACCGATGACCAAAAAGCTTTTGTATTGTCCAATCCAGTACATTCCATATTCATCAACCCAGTTATTTCCGCTTAAATGCAGCATAGATGCATAATAATGAACTGCATGGCTTATGGAATCTGCTTTAAAAATTACTTTTGTAGATAATATAACCAAAAATGTTGTGATAAAAGCAACTACATTTCCAAATTTTTCATTTTTTAAAGGTTTTCGGTATTGTTCCCAAAAAATAAAAACAAACTGTATCAATCCCCACACGACAAACGTCCAATTGGCACCATGCCATATACCTGTTGCCATCCAAACGATAAACAATGAAAATGCACTTGAAACAATACCTGCTGTTTTACGTCCCCACTTTTGGGCTGCTGCTTTCCGAACCTTAATTGCCGGTCCAAAAGACAACGGATAATATAGATAATCACGGAACCATTCTCCCAATGAAATATGCCACCGTCTCCAATATTCCGTAATAGAACGTGAAACATAAGGATAATTGAAGTTCTCCAAAAATTCAAAACCAAACATTTTTCCAAGTCCGATTGCCATATCAGAATACCCGGAAAAATCAAAATAAATCTGAAGCATAAATGCAAGTGCGCCAAACCATGCAAAAACTACTGACCGTTCACCTGCATTTCTTCCAAATGCAAGATCTGCTGCTACTGCTAATTGATTAGACAGTAAAAGTTTTTTAGACAATCCTATGGAAAACCGCCATACTCCGTCACAAAACATATCTAAACTATGTTTTCTTTCCCTCAGCTGTCTGGATATTGTTCCATATCGGACAATCGGTCCGGCAATCAATTGCGGAAAAAAAGCGATATATAATCCGACATCCAGTATATTTTCCTGTGCCTGTTCTTTTCCCCGATATACGTCAATTACATAGGACAGCGCCTGAAATGTATAAAAAGAAATACCAATTGGCAATGCTATTTGTGCAATGGGACTGTTTTTATCGACCAATCCAAAGCTTCCAAGCAGCCATGATACATACTTGAAAACAAACAATACACCTAAATTGTAAATACAGGAAATGGCGACGATTTTTTTCCCTTTTGATGTTTTAGGATAAACAGATACCCATTTTCCTAATATCCAATTCACACAAATTGATAACAACATCAATAAAATATATATTGGCTCTCCCCATGCATAAAATCCAAGCGATATAAAAAGAAGCCAAATATTCTTTACTTTAATATTTTTACAAAATGGGCTGTAATATACAAACAGCGCAATTGGCAAAAACAAAAATAAAAATACTCCATTCGAAAAAACCATAGTCTATCTATCCCTCCTAACGGAAATCACAAGTCCACCCCTCAATTTCCTCCCCAAAAAAGGATGTCACGCCGTATACAACAACTACCGTATCCGGATTTGTTTCCTTGATATAACTTTGCAGACTCCCATTAAAAGTCCGCAAATCTATAACATCAAGATCTTCAAAAACGGCTGACAAATAAGGATACATAGAATCTGCAAATGATATTTTTATCATCAAAACACGACTGTCATCATGAATTTCATTATTGTGAATCGTAACAAGCGCATTATCCCCATAGCCATAAAAAGTATAATCATACTTTTTATAAATATTTGTTTCATCAAAAGCGGAGCTGTCCAGTAAAGTATCTGCAATGCTTCCACTAAACGATTTATTCTTTCCTGAAATAAAAACTTCTAAATCCGTATCATACTTAGGATATATAACCGGAAAATCTTCTTTTTCGCAGTATACTTCCGTTACCTT
Organism: uncultured Lachnospiraceae bacterium; assembly: GCA_947175775.1. Lineage (GTDB taxonomy): Bacteria > Bacillota > Clostridia > Lachnospirales > Lachnospiraceae > COE1. The sequence goes on from CAMWNY010000063.1 coordinate 9,919, forward strand.
TTTTCCTTGGGAACCCAACGAAAAATCCTCCAATATGCTTACATCATAGTTTTCCATATCAAATACGGAAGTATCAATACCATAACCATATCTTTTATTTAATTACTCAAATAAAATTTTATCAGCACAAATACCTTTAGATGTAAGCCATTGATGGTCCGTTTTAAAAACAAACTA
>CAMWNY010000064.1 GCA_947175775.1 uncultured Lachnospiraceae bacterium
GAAGAGTCTCTTACGGATATTGATTTTACGGTGCAAAAGGGTGAAACGGTCGGCATCATCGGCGGCACAGGCTCAGGAAAAACATCCGTAGTCAACCTTATTCCGCGCTTTTACGATGCAACAAAAGGACGCGTGCTGATTGACGGCGTAGATGTGAAGGATTATGAGATTTCGGGACTGCGCGAACAAATCGGTATTGTGCCGCAAAAGGCAGTTTTGTTCAAGGGCAGCATCAAGGACAATCTCCTTTGGGGAAATGAAAACGCGACGGCGGAAGACTTGGAAAAAGCGCTTGAAATCTCGCAGGCAAAGGAGTTTGTCGATACGAAAGAGGGAAGGCTTGATTTCATGGTGGCACAGGGTGGAAAGAACCTTTCCGGCGGTCAAAAGCAGCGTTTGACAATCGCCCGTGCCATTGTCAGAAACCCGCAGATATTGATTTTGGACGACAGCGCGTCCGCACTTGATTTTGCGACGGACGCAAAATTGCGACAGGCAATCAAAGGCATGAAAAGTGACATGAGTGTCATAATTGTTTCACAGCGTGCCTCTTCCATACAGTATGCGGATAAAATTATTGTGATGGACGACGGCGAAATGGCGGGCATCGGCACGCATGAGCAGCTGCTTGCGGAGAATGAGATTTATCAGGAAATTTATTATTCGCAGTTTCCAAAGGAAAACCAAAATGAGAAGAATTTGTAAAGAGGTAAACCGAAAGGAGCATGTGATATGCCAAATATTAAACCAATATCTGATTTGAGAAATTATACAGCGGTTGTGAATGAAGTATCTTATGGAAACAGAGTTTACCTTACCCGTAATGGACATGGCTCATGTGCCATTATTGATATGCAGGAATTAGATGAACTGGATAAGCAGAAAGCGCTAAATCAATTGCTGCTGAAATTACAGGAGGCAGAAAATTCCGTAATTGCGGAAGGAACGATATCTGCGGATGAACTGGAAAAAGAATTGGGGGTATAGCGCTTTGGCTAAACTGGAATACTCACAGGTTGTCAGAAGAAAGCTGAGAAAGCTTCGCAATGAATTGACGCAGAATTATGGAGAAGATAATGCAAAAAAGATTTTGTACAATATAACGAAGGGAATCCGACGGCTTGAATCTTTCCCGCAATCAGGAACAAAAATTTCGTCGCAATATGGTATTGAATGTGATTATAGCTACCTTTTTATAGAACATAACTATTTCTTTTATCGTGTAAAAAATCAAAATACAATTCTTATTTTGGAAATGTTTCATGAAAAAGAAGACTTTATGCGAAAGCTATTTGGAATTGTAACGACTTCACAAGAAACAACAGATTATTGGAAAGAGTAATTGTTGGTATAGGCTTAAAGCCCACTTTGTAGTCAAATACCTCGCAGAAATAAAAACCAAACAGAAGGGAGCGCTGTTTACAGATATGAAAAACCAAAACAAAGGAATTTTAAAAAAAGTACTTAACTACATCGGAAAATACAAATTTTTCCTGTTATGTTCCATCGTATTAGCCGCGATTTCCGTCATACTGACATTATATATTCCGATTTTGACAGGACGTGCCGTGGATTGCATTGTCGGCGCAGGCGCGGTAGATTTTGACGGTATTTTGCAGATTTTAAAGGAAATGACCGTAATTATCGTCCTTACGGCGGCGGCACAGTGGCTGATGAACGCCTGCAACAACAAGATTGCCTATCAGGTCGTGCGCGACGTGCGCGACGAGGCGTTTAAAAAGCTGGAAATCCTGCCGCTCAAATACATCGACGGACATTCCCACGGCGACATCGTAAGCCGCATTATTGCGGATGTAGACCAGTTTTCGGACGGTCTGCTTATGGGCTTTACACAGCTTTTTACAGGCATTGTCACCATTGTCGGCACACTGCTTTTCATGCTTTCGATTAATGTCACGAGCACCGTTATTGTCGTAATTCTGACACCACTGTCATTTTTTGTCGCAGGATTTATTGCAAAGCGCACCTTCAATATGTCAAAATTGCAGTCGGAAACGAGAGGCGAACAGACCGCATTAATTGATGAAATGATTGGAAACGAAAAAGTCGTGAAGGCATTTAACCATGAGGACGCAGTCAGTGAACAGTTTGACGAAATCAATCTCCGGCTGGAAAAGGCGAGCGTAAAGGCAATCTTCTTTTCTTCGCTTACCAATCCGTGTACCCGTTTTGTAAACAGCTTAGTATACGCCGGAGTCGGCATTTTAGGCGCGTTCCTTGCGATAAGAGGGCGCATCAGCGTTGGTCAGCTTACCAGTTTTCTGAGCTATGCAAACCAGTACACAAAGCCGTTTAACGAGATTTCCGGCGTTGTGACGGAATTGCAGACAGCGCTTGCCTGCGCGGGCAGAATTTTTGAGTTTATCGAGGAAGAGCCGCAGATACCGGATGCAAAGGACGCCGCTGTTTTAACGGCGCCAAAGGGCAAAATTACAATGGAGAATGTAAGCTTTTCCTACAATCCGGATCAAGAGCTTATCCGTAATTTTAACTTAGAGGTACAGTCAGGGCAGCGCGTAGCGATTGTCGGACCGACCGGCTGCGGAAAAACGACAGTCATAAATCTGCTGATGCGGTTCTATGATGTTAATAGCGGAAGTATTAAAATTGACGGAACAGATATTCGAAACATGACAAGGAAAAGTCTGCGTGACAGTTTCGGAATGGTGTTACAGGACACATGGCTGCACGCAGGCACAATCCGCGAAAATATTGTGATGGGCAAGCCTGACGCGACCGATGAAGAGGTTATCGCCGCGGCGAAGGCGGCACATTCCCACAGCTTTATCAAACGTCTTCCAAAGGGTTACGACACGGTGATTACCGAGGACGGCGGAAGCCTTTCGCAGGGACAGAAACAGCTTTTGTGCATTACAAGAGTGATGCTGTGTCTGCCGCCGATGTTAATTCTTGACGAGGCGACGTCTTCGATTGATACGCGCACGGAGATACGGATTTCGAAGGCGTTTAACACCATGATGAAAGGAAGAACAAGCTTTATCGTGGCGCACCGCCTGTCAACGATCAGAGAGGCGGACATTATCCTTGTCATGAAAGACGGAAATATTATCGAGCAGGGAAATCACGAAACGCTGCTGCAAAAAGAAAACGGATTTTACGCGAACCTGTATGCAAGCCAGTTTACGGCGTAGCATACTGGTGTTCGGGTAATGAATAGTGCTTTGGAAAGGAGCATGGTTGGTTCAATGATAAATAATTTTTTAAATCTATCAAATTACAGCATTTTAGGATTTTTAGGAGTCGTATTTTCCTATCTTGGCACATGCTTCCTGCTTGGCACAGGTATGAACAAGCTTCCCCGCGACCACGGCAGGGCATATGCCCATGACGGGTCCATTTCCGCCGGAAAGCCGCGCGGTGCGGGCTTTGTGTTTATTCTTGTTTTCGTGATAGCGGTGCTGCTGTTCGGTAATCCCGACAGGGAAATGGTCATCTATCTGATTTTGACAGTATCTGCCATGATGACAGGCTTTCTTGACGACTGCGCAAAGGTGTCTTGGGGCGAGCTTAGAAAAGGACTGCTTGACCTTGTCATCGCGATTATGACAGCGGTTACCGTCGTTAATTTTAACGGCAGCGATGTGCTGATTTCTTTTACGGGACAAACAATCCATTTTCATCCGATAGTTTACGGTGCATTGGCGGTCGTTCTTGTGTGGGGTTCGATTAACGTTACGAACTGCGCCGATGGCGTTGACGGACTGTCAGGCACACTTTCGTCAATCACGCTTGGCACGATGTATGCCATTATGAATGCGAGAGGCACTGCGCCCGAATTTGCATACACCATACTGTTGTTCGTTTCCTGCATTTTAGGTTATTTGTGGTATAATGCGACACCGAGCTGCTTAATGATGGGCGACGCGGGTTCGCGCGCAATCGGGCTTTTTATTGCCATATCCGCAATCAAGACAGGCAGTCCGTTCCTGTATTTGCTTGTGGCATTCGTGCTTATGGTGGACGGCGGCATCGGACTTGTAAAGGTATCACTTTTACGGTTTTTAAAAATCAAAATTCTCACAAAAGTGCGCACCCCGCTCCACGACCATGTCCGCAAAAACCGCAACTGGTCAAACGCGCAGACAGTGTTTAAATTTGCGATTATTCAGATTATGATTTCAGCGGCAGTGCTTTGGCTGACGGTGATGTAGAAAAACGCAGGCTCGGCAGCCTGCGTTTTCAGTCAGTAAAAACAAATTTTTTATACGGAAACCGAAATTGTCGGCGTTTGCGCAGGCGGACAAACCGTGCCAACAGCCGTATAGGTAACAGGCTCGCTGCCAGTGACGCTTTGTGGATTTACAGAAGGGCTTTGCTCAAAATCCGTATGTTCTGCGTCAACATTTTGCTTTAATAATACCTTGCCGTCCTCACTTACCTCTACCGTGTCCGTTGCCTTATTTGCAGTTTTATTTGAAGCTTTCTCCGCGTCCTTCTCCGCATTCTTGTCTTCTTCCGTTCTTGCCTCAAGCTCCTCGCGCTCTTCCCTGCGCTGCTCGATTGCCTTTTCGCGCTCTGATTTCTCACGTTCCCTCGCCGCCTTTGCGTCTTCCTCCATTCCCACATCGGCTTCTTCTTTATACTCCTGCGCCTTGTCAGAAAAGTCGTTGACATATCCCATTGCCCGTTTCATGGTTTCCGTATCTCCCTTACGCCTTGCCTCTTTAAAAACCCGAAACGGCGTATTAAGCAATTCCATATTTGTCCTTGCGCCTACAAGTCCTTCCATTGTCTTTGTATTCATACTTAATCCTCCATTCGTTCCAAAGTCTGAAATATTTGATAACCAAAAGCATTATATGCAAACGTCATGTAATGCCTTTTATATTCCGTCTAAACGGTTCACTTCTTGTTTCGGTTATTTAGCAAAAGACGCTTATATTCTTGTTTTAAATGACCTGTTTGATGTCATGTACGGGAATGTTTAATGGAATTAAGACCGAAATAACAAACACATTGTCCCGAAGCTCCATATCCATGACGCCATTATACCGATGCACCACATCACGAATATTTAATAACCCAATTCCATGCCCCTGCGGGCTTTTTTTACCCGTGCATTTTAATTCGCTGCAATCTGAAGCGTCAGAACTGTTTTTCACTTCTAAAAGAAAGCATTTCTTCACAACATTGGCTTGAACGTCGATAAACGGCTGTACAGTACAATGCGGTTCTTTGCATTGCAAGCGTTCACATGCCTCAACTGCATTATCCAAAATGTTTCCAAACAACACACATAAATCAAAAGAGCTAATAGAACTTATTTTCGGCACCTGCACATCACATTTCCATAAGATATCTTTCTCTTTCGCCCGCTTCCTGTTTTGGGACAAAAGAACGTCAATTACACGGTTACCGGTAACTTCTTCTCCATGCTCTAAATCCGCACGGTTTAACATGGTTTTCAGATAGTCTTCAAGCTTTTTCTGCTCCTTTTTTTCTGACAATTCCAGTAAAACATTCATATGATTTTTCAGGTCATGCCTTAACCGCTCCGATTCTCTGTATTGTTTCTCCAACGCTTTGTACGCTGCAATCTGAAACGCATACTGGTTGCTCTTTTTCTGCTCTAAGAAAATGCGTTCCATTCCAAAAATATAAAATCCTGCCGCTGACAGACACAAAAGCGCCAAAATGCAAAACTGGATATGGCTGAAAAGCTGGTCATAATAGAACCCCATCGTTCCCCCGCTTTTGACCATAATCCCGTTGGTTGCACCCCAGTTTGCCACCTCCGTTACGGCAATAATGCTAAGCAGCGGAAGCGCCAACGCGGTATACCATTTTCGCGTTTTACCATAAAAGACAGAGGCAAGATTTTTTGACATTCGCCATAGAATCAATATTGTCGTAACAGAACTGATGCCTTCAATTACATACATTTGTCCCACGCTTAAAAACGGTTCAGAGATATTTTTTACCATGTGCAACAAAAACAGTACAAGACATGACAAAAAAGAATTGCAAAAAGTACCCATTAATGTTGGAATAATTATTAATATGGATGCCGCCAAAATTTTTTTCTCTAGATCCGCACGAAAAAACAATATCACACATATAATTAAAATCAGATGATGAAATATTGCATAAAAAAGGTACGGAACGGAATATCGCATCACTGCAATATATAGCAGAAGCCATCCAGTGAAACAGGAAAATAAGAATAAATGTTCGCATTTCTTTGAAGCTTCTAACTGCTTTCTGCAAAATATATCTGCTGTCCATAGATAAACGAAATAGTAAGACACTTTCAGGATACTATCAAAATAATCTAAAAACTGATTCATAGAACGCCTCCGTTTTTGCGCATATATGCAAGGATTTCCCTGCAAAATTCCGTGTATCTTCGTTTCGCGATTGCAATTCGTTCCCCATTATCAAGGATGACTTCCTGCTTATTGTAGACATCAACATATTTTAGATTGATGAGATAACTTTTGTGGCAGCGAAAAAATCCTTTCCCCCGCAGGTTCTGTTCCAAAACATGAATCTGTTCATAATAGGTAAAAACGCCCTTTGTCCCATGAATTTCAACCATTCTTCCTCTTATTTCAAAATAGTAAATGTCATTCAAAAACCACTTCGTTGTCTGCCGTTTTTTGTTGATAACAATAAATTCCTGCGAAGGCGTTTCTGTTTTCCGAACAGCCTTTTGCAGCACTCTTTTTAAGTTCTGTTTGTCCAGCGGTTTTAGTAAATATTGAAACGCCTCTACGTCATAGGCATCAAATACATAATCCCTGCTGGAAGAGATAAAAATAAGGATTTTGTCAAATGCTTTTTCCCGAAAAATCTGTGCAGTCCGCATTCCGTCCAAATCGTGCATAATAATATCAAGAAAAATAATGTCAAAATTACCTGCAGACCGCACCAGCTCCTGCCCGCTGTAAAACTGCCGTATCGTGCAGGGGATTTTCATTTCATCTAATATTTCCTTGATTGTTCCTGCGATATTGCAGCACTCAATAATTTCATCGTCACATACTGCTATGGACAGCATATAAACCACCTGCTTTGTTAATAGATTGTGTATTACATATATCGACATAAATGTTACAGGAGCTTTGCGAATGTCATAAACGGGCATTTAGATGTTTTAAACGGATTGTCAAAATCATGGCATATTGCCATAAATTTCCAAGAATGAATTGAAATTCGAAAGAAAATCAATTGAAACAACGATAAGGAGAGGCTATAATGAAAATAACATTATTGAAATATGATTTAACCCGTTTCTTTGGAAACGTGTTCAAAAGCAGAAAAAGCTTCAGTAAAAAAAGGAGAGTGATTCTTATGAAATATGCGATCGAATTATACTTCGATAAGGAAACGGAACAAAAACTCAATCAACTGTCTCAAAAAATAGCGGATGAAAAAATCAGTACAAAATTTCTCGAGTGGAAAACAAGACCGCATCTTACGTTGGCATGTTACAATGATGTAGATGAAGACCGCTGCATTGAGCATTTAAAAGAGTTTGCCCAAAGCCACAAAATAATGCCCGCCTACATTGGCTCAATCGGAATGTTTAACGATACAAAAACAATCTTTGTATCGCCTATTATGACTGGCAGCATGTATCAATTTCAAAGGGAGTTATTTGAAAGCTTATCTGAATTTGATATAAAAGGTTGGGAATGGTATCGTCCGGACCGTTGGGTGCCGCATTGTACAATCGCGCTTACAGGTGAGGATAACGAGGAGGCTTTTTTTCAGGCAAGCGACTTAGTGCTCCGCGAATTTCGGAAAATCAGCGGTAAATTTGTCGAAATAGGATTGGTTAAAATCACAGTTCCCGTAGAAGAACTATATACGGTAGACTTGAAACAATAATTTTGGATTTGATAAGAAAGGTCATTATGATTTCATGCAAAAAGGTCATACGATGAATAAAGCACGCGTTTCCGTTGATTTTAATGAAATGATTGACGATAATCTTGTCATGCTGTCCCAAACGGACATAAAAACCGATTCGCAGGGAAATCTCATTACACTGTATGAAGGAATGCCAATAAGCATATACGAGGAAGACATTTATGCCAATGGAGAAATAGACTATCTGATTGCGGAAGGCACGTTTATAAAACATGATTTGAATACACACCCTTGTTTTCCCCATGTAAAATGGCTCTGCCATATTGACGCCAATGGCATTCAGAACAGACCGGAGCTGAAATATGAAAAATGAGAAAACCGACAATGATAAACGATTTCGGCTGCTTAAGAAAAGAATCAATGATATGGAAAAGGGAACAATTATATTCTACATTATAAACGAAGACAAAAAGAAATCCATATTTTAAGAGTTATTGAGAGAAAAATGCGATAGGAAAAAAATACGTTCCGAATGGCAGCAATATATATATTTATATGACAAAAAAGAAATGTTATAGGAAATTGCTCATTTTGTCAAAAAAAGTCACCCCCGCATATACTAAAAGAAAACACGAGGATGACCTCTATGGACAACAACTTTTTAACACAAATCACAAACGGCACAATTGATGCCGTAGAAACAGGCAGAGGCGGTTCTTTTGTACTCGTTTCGTATTCGGATTGTCCAACCTGCAATCGCGACAATCAGCAAATCCGCCTCAACGTCACCGGAAATACCGTTATTTTGGACGAAAACAGCAACCGGATACCGATAACAGACTTAAGAGTCGGCATGACCGTAAACGCCGCCTTCTCCAATGCCACGACAAGAAGTATCCCGCCGCAGTCGGCAGCATTTGTTATACAAGTGATAAGAAGACCGCGAAATGACAACGTAACAATCGGCAGAATCGTCGACATCGACAGACAAAACAGAAGCTTCACAACCATCAGCGACGCAAACCTGTCAACCGTCATTCGCTTTAACGTAGCAGACAACGCACAAATATTCAATGCCTTTGGCAGACCGATGAACTTCTCAGGCTTAGTTCCCGGACTGCGTGTCCGCGTGCGCCATGCCGCCTTTATGACCGCCAGCATTCCGCCGCAGACAACGGCGTTTGAAATCAGGGTCGTCAGATAAAAACACAACACAAAAAAGATGACAATGCAGTCATCTAAAGGAGAAACACAAATGGAATTATCAAAATACTTCAAAAGCATTATCGAACAGGACAGATGCGCAGTCGTAATCTGCAATTTAGAAAATGAGATTATCTACATGAATCCGACAGCGATTGCCCGTTATCAAAAATGGGGCGGTGCAGCGCTCATAGGAAAAAGCCTTTTGGACTGTCACAATCCGAACTCTTCTAAAATGATTAAAAAAGTAGTTTTGTGGTTTGCCAAAAGCAAGGAAAACAACATCGTCTACACGTCATATAATGAAAAAGAAAATAAAGACGTGTATATGGTCGCGCTGCGGGATGAGGACGGAACGCTAATCGGATATTACGAAAAGCACGAATACAGAAACGCGGAAACGGCGAAGCTGTATGATTTTGATATTTAGGAATTAATCGTACAGGGAAACATTTTTGCCTGTACACGTGACGGGCATCGTTCATATGTATCCCATGCGCATGAAAACAATACGGGACGTCTGTAAAAACAGGCGTCCCGATAGCATTAAATCCGCAAACTCCACTCCGAACAATCCCAAACGTCCGTAGCCAGTCCGTCATAAAACTCCGGCTCATGACAAACCATCAAAATACTGCCCTTATATGCCTGCAAAGCCCGCTTTAGCTCCGCCTTCGCATCCACATCCAAATGATTCGTCGGCTCATCCAACAGCAAAATGTTCGTCGGACGGTTAATCAGCTTACAAAGCCGCACCTTCGCCTGTTCCCCGCCGCTAAGCACCTTTACCTTACTCTCAATATGCTTTGTCGTAAGCCCGCACTTTGCAAGCGCCGAACGCACCTCATACTGCGTATACGAAGGAAATGTATTCCAAATCTCCTCAATACAAGTCGTATCCACTGACTGGTCCATCTCCTGCTCAAAATACCCAATCTCAAGATAATCCCCAAGCTCCACACTGCCCGAAAGCGGTCCAATCAGCCCCAAAATACTCTTCAAAAG
>CAMWNY010000065.1 GCA_947175775.1 uncultured Lachnospiraceae bacterium
TGATTGCTACGTGGGGCATTTTGGTGATTCTACGGATTTAAGAGGTGAGTATCATACCGGTGAGGATATTTCAAAGGTGGATAAGGAGTTTATTCCTGACCATAATTTGCTTGTTGGAGGTTTTCCGTGCCAGGATTATAGTGTTGCTCACTCGTTAGCTTCTTCGCATGGAATTGAAGGAAAAAAAGGAGTTTTATGGTGGCAGATACGAGATACACTAATTGCTAAAAATCCAGCATTTTGTATATTTGAAAATGTAGATAGATTAATTAAATCGCCAGCTAGTCAGAGAGGAAGAGATTTTGGCATTATCTTGGCTTGTTTGGCAAGTTTAAATTATTCGGTTGAGTGGCGAGTTGTAAACGCAGCAACTTATGGTGCTGCACAAAGACGAAGAAGAACCTTTATTTTTGCATATAGAAATGACACAGTATATGGTCAGAATATAAATAATATTAAACCTATTGATGTCATTAATCGAGATGGATTTATGGTGCAAGCATTTCCGATTGTGGACAGTACGGACTTTGTAGTTGGAAATCTTGGAAACTATCAAACAGACGAAGATATAATTAATATTTCTGACAATTTTGCTTTTGCATTTGATAGAGCTGGATTTATGCGTGAAGGCAATATATACACATGTGAAATAACAGAAAATGAAATACAGCCAGTATTGTTGAAACAGATATTGGAAGAAAATGTTGCTGACGAGTTTTATATAACCGAAGATAAGAAACCTAAGTGGGTTTATCTTAAGGGAGCGAAGAAAATCCCGAGAAAAACAAAAGATGGACATGAGTATGTATTTTCAGAAGGACCAGTTGCATTTCCTGATCCTTGGGACAGACCGGGCAGAACGATGTTAACAAGTGAGTCTACTCTAAATAGAAGTACACATGTTGTAACAGACCCAGGTTCAGGACGATTACGTTTATTAACACCTATTGAAGCTGAAAGGTTACAAGGTTTTGACGATGATTGGACAGATTCAGGTATGCCTAAAAGAATGAGATATTTTTGTATGGGAAATGCATTGGTAGTTCCAATGATAACAAGAATGGGAGAAGTGTTAGATAGAATTATAGCAAATGAACCTTAGAAAGGGGAAGTCATATGCCATTATCTTATAATTATGATAAACATGATAGAAGGGATATCTTACGTCATGCAAAAGCACTAGAGGGTTATGTTGTAGGGGATGTTTATGAACTTGAATTAAACGGAAAACAACGTGACAATATATTGCAATATTATGCAGAAAAGTGTATTCAGGGTTGGACGGATGCAGATGGAACAGCTCACAGAGGTGATAAAGGGCGCATTGGTTTTTTGGTTCAAGAAGTGTATTTTGATGAGCCGCGTGATAATGAGGCACAAGCAGACTTAGATGATGTTGGAGTGGAATTAAAGGTTAGCCCATTGATCTACAAAACTAGAGCAGGCTTAAAGGTGAAAGAAAGACTGGTTTTGGGAATGATTAATAGGAATGAGCATTTGCCAAAGAACTTCTGTGATTCTCACATTTATGAAAAATGTAAATTAATGATGTTGGTTTATTACATAGATGAAACCAACCAAGGAAGAACACCATTTCAATTTCCGTTTCATAAATCAGCATATGTTAAAATCCCAGAAATAGATATGGCTATGATAGAGCAGGACTATAGGTATATTAGGGATTGTGTAAATGAAGGTAGATATGAGGATTTACATGAAAGTGAAGCTCATTATTTATCCCCATGCACTAAGAATGGAGGGCGTGCGTTTTCGTTTAAGCCTTCATATATGAATCAGTTGTTTAGCGAATATATTGATGCGAATAATTTACTATATGACCCTGATAATGACGAAGAGACGTTTGACATCATTCGCCAGTATGATGCAATTGTAAGTAATGCCGATGAACTTAGAGAAAATACATTTGAAGAAATTGTGCAAAAGCGATTTGAACCGTATATAGGCATGACTATTACAGAAATAAGGCAGGCTTTAATGGAGCCGGATGACTTTGAACAATGGTCTGCAAAACGTACTATTGATAAAGCAGAATTTGCAAGAACTACATTTGCGATGCTTGGCATTACAAGTGAGCATGCGGAAGAGTTTGTTAGGTCTAATACATATGTAAAAACACTGCGAGTTAATAGTAACTTAACAATGAATGAAGACATTTCTTTTTCTGCTTTTGATTTTTCGGAATTAATGGAAGAAAACTGGGAAGAATCTACGGTTTATGCCGAAATGGTAGACCGAAAGTTTTTGTGGTCTGTTTTTAAGGACAACGGTGAGGATTTTGTGTTTTATGGTGCACGGTTTTGGAGCCTTCCAGAACAAGATGTATCTGTCATAAAAGAAGGATGGAATGATATTCGAGATATCATAAAGAATGGAGTTGTATTTGTAAAAGATCAAAAGGAAGATGGGTCCTATATCCTAACTAAAAGAGGGAAACATAGAATGCTCAATAATTTTCCAGATACAAGAAATACAAATTCAGGGCGTAAAGAGTATAAATTGTGTCCTTCTTTAAAACCATACAACAAGATAATATCAATTCGCCCGCATGCTTCATTAGTATATTATGATTTAAAGACAATTGGTTATGAGGATACAGAGAATCCGAGAAGTAATGGTAGTGAGTTGCCTAATGGAGATATTATGACAAAGCAATGTTTTTGGTTTAACAGTGAGTATATTTTGGAACAGATACAAGATATGTTTGTTGACTAAATATTATTGTAATATATAATTTGATTGGTCGATTATTTATCATAAGTTAAACGGGGTGATATTATTTTAAGTAAAATCGAAATAGGAGCATTTTTGAATTTTTATAATAGAAGTGGATATGTGCTAGATTTCAGTACTGCCAGTTTCGACTCTTTTACTATGAAGAGCATAGGTGTTCCTTTATGTCAACGGTACCAAATGTTAAAAGGAAAATCGTTAATGGCATATTGTGATGATACGGATTACGAGGATGTTTAAACTCTTAGCAGACTTGCTGGAATATTATGAATTAAACTGCATGGAACTGTATGGCGAGGATAAGTATAAAACGCAGTATGAGCGGTGCAGAAAAATTATGGATAGGGAGTTGAGGTCTGCCATAAAAATTGATACTCCTGCAATTGCCTGTGTCGATCGTGATTATATTAATGATATTGCTGCAAGAGCAAATAGGGATGTTGATAATGGGGAATTTGACAGTGCAATTATTAAGTCCGGAACATACACAGGAAAGCCAAACAAATATCATAGCGTCCTCGTTCTCACCGACAGCGACGGAGGAATCCTCGCCAAAAACAAAGACTACACCGTTGAAGCGTATTACATGGGTAAAACCGTGCTTGACAAAAAGAGCACTCCCAAGGAAGGAGCGGAAATAACGGTGATAATCAAAGGAAAAGGTAATTATACCGGTACAATTGAGACATCCTATTCCGTAAAAGGAATAGATTTTTCCAAAGCTGATATAAAAGTAAGGGCAAAACGATACACTGGAAGCTCTGTTATAATAAAATCGTAAAACAGGCAAAACCAAAACTGTTTTATACCAAACAACCTTATATTGGACAACCGAAATTTTAGGGTGTAAAAACGTTGAAAATCTGTTATAATCAGAAATAAGAAATTGAGCGCAAATTTTGGCAAACAAAAAAGGCATATAAACCAACAGCCATCAAGAACGGAAAGGAAATATAATGATGATGAAACAGGCAGATAAGCGAAACCTGACAATGGTAATGGACTTGTACGAGCTAACAATGGCAAACGGCTATTTTAACGACGGCGACATGGAATCGAGGGTGGCGTTTGACGTGTTCTACAGGAAAAATCCGGACAGAGGCGGATTTGCAATCTTTGCAGGTCTTGAACAGATTGTTGAGTATGTCGAGAATCTTCACTTCTCAGAAGAAGATGTTGCATACTTGCGTTCCCTCAATACATTTACGGATGCTTTTTTGGAATACTTAAAGAATTTTACATTCCGCGGAGACATCTATTCTTTTCCGGAAGGCACGATTATGTACCCGAATGAGCCGATTATGACAATTGTAGCGCCCTTAATTGATGCTCAGATTGTAGAGACGGCAATTCTTGCGCAGGTCAATCACCAATCGCTTGTGGCGACAAAGACGGCGCGTATTGTAAAGGCGGCGGCAGGAAAGCTTGTGTCTGATTTCGGTGCTAGACGCGCGCACAATATGGATGCCGCGGTATACGGCGCAAGGGCTTCCTACATAGGCGGCGCGGCGGGAACTGCAACCGTGCTTGCGGGACAGATGTTTGGCATTCCGGTAAGCGGAACAATGGCGCACAGTTGGGTGATGTATTATAAGGATGAGTATGAGGCATTTAAAAACTATGCCGTAAATTATCCTGACAATACGGTGCTTTTGGTGGATACCTATGACACCATGCAGTCGGGCGTACCCAATGCAATCCGTGTTGCGCATGAGGTTTTAGAGCCGATGGGCAAGCGCCTTAAGGGCATCCGCATTGACAGCGGCGACCTTGCATACCAGTCGATTAAAGTGCGCAAAATGCTTGATGAGGCAGGATTGAATGACTGTAAAATCATTGTTTCCAACAGCTTGGACGAGCATACGATTTCTTCTCTGAATACGCAGAAGGCATGTATTGACAGTTATGGCGTGGGCGAGCGTTTGATTACGGGAGCGACAAGCGATTATTCGGATGATACGCTTGCACTGCTTGGCGCGGTTTATAAAATTGCGGCGGTTGAGGAAAAAGGCACATTCATACCGCGTATTAAAATTTCGGGGACGGTTGAGAAGATTACCAATCCGGGATTGAAAAAGGTTTACCGGATTTATGACCAAAACGGAAAAGCAAAGGCGGATTTGCTTGCAAAAGCAGATGAAGTCATTGATATGAACGGAGAGTTTCGTTTTGTGGACCCACAGATGCCGTGGCGCAATCTGAAGTTTATTAACTGTACTGCAAAGTCGTTGCAGGTCAAGGTGTTTGAAAATGGCAAGAGAGTGTACGAGCTTCCCGCGTTGGAGCAAATCCGCGACTATGTGAAACAGCAGTTGAGCGAGGAAATTTGGGAAGAGGAACAGCGTTTTATTAATCCGCATGTACATTATATGGATATGACGCCGGATTATTATGAGCTTAAAATGAGTCTGCTTCATGAGAAAGGAATGACAGGGGAAAAATAACAGCATAAACTAAATTGGAGGGATTGAAATGCATTGCACAAGTGCAAAAAATAGGAATCTCACAGAAAAATGAAATTTTTATCAAAAACAAAAATCAAGCAACTATTATATATTGCTTCAAAAAATGCAAAAAACTGACAAAATAAATTTGGAAAATGAAGGAAAAAATTCATAGATAAAAAAGCAATCTGCATAGGATTTATAAATAACACATATTATGCAAAAGCGGTTGTAAACCACGGACATATTAAAATAAAACATGTTATTTTAATAAACTGAAAATGGAACGAAAAAGAGTTGCACAAAAATTGCAGCTCTTTTTTCTTTACTTTATAGGAAATTACGTCCTATAAAGTAAAAAAACCTCCGGGTATGCGCACTCCGCGCTAAGGGATATGGTTGCTAAAGCAACCGCGCTCCGATGAATCTTCTCTACTCGATTTAAGAAGCTAAGAAATTAAAAATTAGAATAATTATAGAAATTCACCTTTATGAAACAATAATTAAAAACATATGTTATTTATTTGGTTCTTAATTGCCGGTCATTTTCTTCGGTATTAAGAAGTCAAAATGTTAGAAAATCGGAAATAATCGGGACGTGACGTGTGGAAATACCGTCTAATGTACAGAAGCATAAATAAAATGCTTTTGTGCGCACGATCAATAGGAATTGTTCAAAGCTATTTGGAAATCGTTCCTTAGAAAGGAGATGTAGGAAACCAAGATGAAAACATTAATACTTGAAGCGATAGGCGGGGATGCAGACGCGTTTACCCGGCTGATGCAGTCACAGCTTCAAAATATGTATAAGACGGCAAGGGCTATCCTGCGCAACGATGAGGATGCGGCAGATGCCATATCGGATACCATTCTGACCTGTTGGGAGAAGTTGCGGCAGTTGAAAAATCCGGATTTTTTCCGCACATGGATGACACGCATTCTGATTAACAAATGCAAAGATATTATCAGAACACAAAACGGTATTTCCCTGGTGGAAGAACTGCCGGAGCAGGCAGTATTTGATACGACTTATGAGAATGTGGAGTGGAAGGCTGCGTTGGAAGTATTGGATGAAAAATACAGACTTGTGATGGTACTCTATTATGTGGAAGAGTTTGACACGGTACAAATCGGAAAAATGCTTGATATGCCGGAGAGCACAGTACGAAGCAGGCTTGCAAGAGGACGTGAAAAACTGGCTAAAAGTTTGGAAGGAGGCGGCAGCTATGAACGAGCGTGACACATTGGGTGTTTTGCAGTCGGATATTGTAATCCCTGAGATTGTGCAGGAGAAAGCGAATATGGCATTTCAGAAAATTCGCGAAACAAACGCCATGGACGGGAAAGAGCAGATAAGCAATCAAACAAAGAGGAGAAAACCGCATATGAGAAAAAGGGGAATTTTAATATTTGCCGCTGCAATGGTGCTTGCTTTGGCAGGTGTCACGGTATTTGCGGCATATCAGAACTGGAGCAGAGGGCTTTCGGACGATTTGCAGATATCGGATGAGCAAAAGGAGAAACTGCAGGAGGAGGGCGCAGTCGCTTTTGCAATGCAGAGTCAGACGCAAAACGGCGTCACCGTGACGGCGCAGCAGAGCATTACAGACAATTATTTTGCGCACTTAAGCTTTCGCGTCGAAGGATATGATTTGCCAAAAGACGCCCAGAATAACTATGCCGAACCGTGTTTTGAAAAGATTAACATAACAGTGAACGGAGGTTCTGATTACAATATGTTCGGCAGTTTTTATGACGGCCTGGTAACGGGACCGGAGGGCAGAGCAGTATATGCGGACGGTTCTCCAATTGATTATGATGCGCCGGGCAGCCTGGCACGCTTTGTGCAGGAGGACGGCAGCTTGGAGTATTTGATAACGCTTCAGAATGCGGAAGCAGGATATTTTTTAAATAAGGAAGTTTGTGTGGAGTTTGAAAATTTGGGAACGGTTTCCAAGACAGTATATCAACGGGAACATGAGGTGAGCGGAAAATGGAGCTTTCGCTGGAATTTGCAAGGAACAGACAGCAGGAAAGAATACCGCCTGAACGAGCCGCTTGGTGACACGGGTGCGACGGTGGTGCGGGCGGAGATTTCGCCGATTTCCATGCATGTGGAGTATCATTTTCCGTATCAGGAATACACGGAAACGGGATTTGACCAGGACGGCAATCCCATTGAAACCACGCAGTTTGTGGAGGCTCCGCCGCTTGCGGGTGTGAAGCTCAAAGACGGCACCGTCTACCAGTATCTGTGCGACGGCGGTACGGAAGGATATCGGGAAGACGATAAGAATACGTACGTTGCAACATATGCAAACGACAGAATTATTGATACGGATGAGGTTGCATATCTTATTTTTAGAAAGAAGATAGATGGATTGTATTCGGAAAGTGATTTTTATCTTGTTTCCGTAAAATGACAAAGAAAGAGAGCATGGGGCTGCTTTGCAAAAGGCAGCTCTTTTTGTGTGCAAAACAGTGCATGCGGCATTGCGGTTTTGTAAAAGCCTGTAAAATAATACTTTCGCAAATTGACAAATAATTGGGCGTTTATTATACTATAAAGAGAAGGCAGACAATAGTATTATAGGTAAAATTACTAAATTATTTTTATAAATTATGGTAAATTTAGTCATTTCGACAATTTGTTATGAATGATGCAAAAGAATTACAGAAGAAAGGGGCAGCGGAATACAAATGAAAAAAGTGACAATTCAGGATATTGCGGCGCAGATGGGATTAAGCCGCAATACTGTTGCAAAGGCGTTAAGCGGAGGGCTTGTGTCGCCTCAGACAAAACAGGCGGTGGTTCAGAAGGCATGGCAAATGGGATACGCGAAGCTTGATGAAAACCTGCTCGAGGAAGTAAAAAGTTTTAACCGAATAGTCAATACGGGTACAATTCTGGTGCTCTTTAACCATATGCAGTCCATGTTTTGGACAAGGGCGCTCGCGGGAATCAGCAGTGCAGTAAATGACGAGGGGTATCGTATGCAGCTGCATGTGGTGGACGAGAATGACAAGGACGGCAGCGAAACGCTTCGCCTGATTGCGGATGACGTGAAGGGAATTATCTTTCTGTGCATTTTTCCGATTAAATTTGTAAAAGGAGTTAGTCGTTCCAAACTCCCGATGACTTTTTTTAATACGCCCGTAAATGCGCAGGAATATATTGAACTTGGCGACATTATGAACATGGAAGGATTTTATTCCATGAACAGGCTTACGAATTATATAATTAAGGAAAAAGAAAGCGAAAGGCTTGCCTATATCGGATATGCGGAGGGCTCGCGTATGATTCAGGCAAGGTATCTAGGTTTCTTAAATGCCTGCAATCACAACAAGATTACGCTCGATGCACAGATACAGTATACGAATCCAGGCAATCAGGATTGCTTCAGCTATGCAGTGGTAGAGGAAATCATCAATAATATGCCTTACATTCCGGATGCAATTGTGTGCGAGGATGATGATGTCGCGAAAAATGTGTCGCTTGCCCTTTTGCAGCGGGATGCACAGGCAGTGAAAAATACGGTCATTACGGGATTTAATAACACATTGGAGTCTGATTTTTTTAAGAACGACATTATCACGGTGGATGTGCGCATTGAGGAAATGGGGCGCAGGCTTGTGAAATCCGTAGTGGACAGGGTGAATAATCCCACAATGGATTTGGCGTTTCACACGCTCGCTACGTATCCGCGGTTTTAAAACGCAGTGCGAAAAAAGCATAGCAACGCTGTCAGGAATGTGCTAAAATAAATGCAAATAAATAAGACGTATGCGGCAGACCAACTTATAATAGAAAGAACGAGGAAAAAAACATGTCAAGTGTAAGCATTGAACGAGTTATCGAAAAGCTCAAACTCACGAATCTCACGCCGGAAATTGATGTTTCAAGCATCAAAATCCATCAGCCCGACATCAACCGCCCCGCGCTGCAGCTTTCGGGATATTTTGAACATTTTGAGGAAACAAGACCTCAGATTATCGGATTTGTGGAATACTCTTATATGGAGCATATCACCGATGAGAAAAAACAGGAGGTTTATCCGAGAGTCATTTCGGAAAAGACACCGTGTATCATTTTTTGCAGGAATCTGATGCCGGATCAGCTGTTTATTGATATTGCGATGAAAAATAATGTACCGATTTTGAAAACGTCGAAGCCGACTTCGGCATTTATGGCGGAGATTATCCGCTGGCTTAATGTGGAGCTCGCACCGTGCATTTCCGTGCACGGCGTGCTTGTCGATGTTTACGGCGAAGGGGTGCTGATTACGGGAGAGAGCGGTATTGGAAAGAGCGAGGCTGCATTGGAGCTGATTAAGCGCGGACACAGACTTGTATCAGACGACGTGGTGGAAATCCGTAAGGTGAGCGATGATACGCTGGTTGGCACCGCACCCGACATCACAAGGCATTTTATCGAGCTGCGCGGCATAGGAATAATAGATGTTAAGACACTATACGGTGTGCAGAGCGTAATGGATACCACAAATATCAATCTTGTGATTCGCTTGGAGGACTGGGACAAGGAGAAAAACTACGATCGTCTTGGGCTTGAGGAAAATTATACGGAATATCTCGGGAATAAGGTGGTTTGCCATAATATCCCGATTAGACCGGGCAGAAATCTTGCAATTATCTGTGAGTCGGCAGCGGTCAATCACCGTCAGAAGAAAATGGGTTATAACGCGGCGCAGGAGCTTTATCAGCGCGTGCAGAATTCTCTGTCAAAGCCAAGAGAAGACGATATGTAACATATAATATGGAGGAGAATAGACAAATGAACAAATACTGTTTTGGAGTAGATTTAGGC
>CAMWNY010000066.1 GCA_947175775.1 uncultured Lachnospiraceae bacterium
GTGTAGACGCGCCTTTTGCTGCCGGATACCGGGGCGTGGACGTCCGCTGCTTTTTTGCCGGGTCCATCGTACTTGTCGATTGCGTAGTTGTGGTCGTAGCCTTGTCCGTATGTAAGCTGCGTGTCGTCCGCGTCGATGTCGTCGCCGATTGTTTTCATTGTCCTAAAGTCAAATGGTGTGCCTTCTACAGGGACTAAATCGCCGGTCGGTATCAGGCGCTCGTATACGGGCGTGTAGTGGAATGCATCAATAAAAAGCTTATGATTTTCAATGCTTCCTGCATCATGCCCGGAAAGATTAAAGTATGTATGGTTTGTCATATTAATCAGGGTCGGCTTGTCGCTTGTCACATCGTACTCGATTTTGAGCTCATTTTCGTCGGTTACGGTGTAGGTTACCTGCACTTTTTTGTTGCCGGGGAAGCCCATTGTCGCGTTATCTTCGAGTGTAAATACCACGCAGTTGTCTTTTGGCTCAGCGTTCCATACGCGCTTGTGATAGCCAAGCGCTTCGTCACTGTGAAGGTTGTTTGTGCCGTCGTTGACTTTGAGCTGGTACTTCACACCGCCGATTTCCATGCTTGCATTGTCAATACGGTTTGCGCTGGGTCCGATGGTTGAGCCAAAAAATGAGCCGTTTTTAAAATACCCGTCTACCTTGTCATAGCCAAGAACGACGTCCGCCATTGTTCCATTTTTGTCCGGTACGAGCAGGTTTACGAGAATCGCGCCGAAATTGGTCACTTCTGCGGTAAAGCCGTTGCCGTTTTCGATGGTGTAGAGGTTTACCTCTGTGCCGTCCGGCGCATTGCCGAATGTTTTGCTTGTTACTGCCATTTTGTTATCCTTCTTTCTTTTTATTTATGGTGCTTCCTTTGTGACACATGTGTCATATTTTGAATTTGCATTCCAAAGCAGCAATTTCTTTTGCAGATCCATGTGCATCTAAAGTTCTGTTCTTCCTTCCAGTGCGCGTAAAAGCGTCATTTCATCGATGCACTCCAAGTCGCCTCCAACGGGTACGCCGCTTGCGATACGGGTGACTTTGATACCGGTTGGTTTTATCAGCTTTGAGATATACATTGCGGTAGTTTCACCTTCCAAACTGGAGTTTGTGGCGATGATGACTTCTTTTACGTCACCTTCCAATCGTTTGATAAGTTCTTTGAGTTTAATATCGTTTGGTCCGATGCCGAGCATGGGGGAAATGGCACCGTGCAATACGTGATACACGCCGTCGAATTTGCCGGTCCGTTCGTACGCCGCCAAATCGCGTATGTTTTCAACCACCATGATTGTGGCATGGTCGCGCCCCTGATTGGCGCAAATCGGACAGGTTTCCGCATCCGTGAGCGTGTAGCAGGTATTGCAGTAATGAATATTTTTCTTTGCGTCGAGCATGACCTGTGCAAAGCGTTCCACATGCTCTTCGGGCATATTGATGATATGTAATGCCAGTCGTTGGGCAGATTTGCTTCCCACACCGGGAAGCTTTGAAAACTGCTCAATCAGTTTGTTGATATATTTGCTGTAGAGTTCCATTAGAAGGGCAGTCCTCCAAGTCCTCCGAGACCGCCTGCCATTTTACCCATCAGTTCGTTGTTTGCCTCTTCTGCCTGACGAAGCGCTTCATTTGTTGCGGCAACAATCATATCCTGTAAGGTTTCAATATCTTCAGGGTCCACTGCTTCCTCTGAAATAGTTACTTTAAGCACTTCTTTTTTGCCGGAAACAACAACTTCTACGGCGCCTCCGCCTGATTTTGCGCTGAATTCTTTTGTCTCGAGTTCTTTTTGCCCTTCTTCCATCTGACGCTGCATGCGCTGTGCCTGCTTCATCAGATTATTCATGTTTCCGGGCATACCCATGCCTCCCGGAAATCCTCCTCTTTTTGCCATATTTTTAACAATGCTCCTTTCTTATAATTCGTCCTCGTCTTCAATTTCAATATCCATGTTGATTTCCCTGTTAATGATTTGTTCCAAATCAACATAGTTATCCTCAAAACGGCTTCCCTGTTCCATGCTTTGAATCTGAACCGAAACCTCTTTTTGAATCACGTTTGCAATCATGTTTTCCAAATGTTTTTGGTTTTCGGCATTATTCAGGTAGTCAAACGCGACGCCGTCGCCGATTACAATCATCAGCCGGTTGTCACCGCCTAAGCTTAAGCGTGCTTTTTTGAGGTGCGTTTTTAACGGCTGCTGTGCCTGCGCTACGATTGCATGCCAGTTTTTCACAATCCGGTCTATGTCCTCCGGAATTGCTTTGGGCAGTGCGGGCTTTTGCGGCGCGGGCTGTGCCGTCTGTGTTGATTGTATCGCAAGTGGGGCTGTCTGCACAATCCCTTTTTCTATTTTTTCTTCCAAATCTTTTACACGCGCTACAACGGCATCGTTTGTTGTTTCCATTGCAGGCTTGCACAGTTTAATCAGGGTCATTTCAATTAAAATGCGCTTTTGCGTGGCGTATTTCATCTGACCGGAAAGCTCGGAAAAGATACGAATCTGGCGCATGATTTCTTCTGCATCCATCGCGTCTGCTTCTTCTTTTAAACGCACAAGATTATCGCTGGATACGTCTACAACGTCTTCGATTTCGGTATCTGACGTTTTTACGAGCAGAAGGTTGCGCAAATACCATGTCACGTCGGTGACAAACTGGGTAAGCTCGCGCCCCTGCATAACGACGTTCTCTAAAAGGGCGATACATCCGGTGACATCATGTGCGCGGATAAAATCCAAAAGCTGTGCGAATACTTGGGTGTCTACTGCACCTAACACATCGAGCACTTTGTCGTAGGTCAGTTCTTCGCCGAAGTGGAATGCGATGCACTGGTCGAGCAGGCTGAGTGCGTCGCGCATGGAGCCGTCGGCAGTTTTGGCAATATAGCGCAGGGCTTTTTCTTCTACGTTGACCTGTTCTTTTTCCATGAGTTCGCGCAGTCTGTCGGCTATGGTTTCAATGGTGATGCGTTTGAAGTCATAGCGTTGGCAGCGTGAGAGAATGGTCACGGGGATTTTATGCACTTCGGTTGTTGCCAATATGAAAATCACATAGGAGGGCGGCTCTTCCAAGGTTTTTAGCAGGGCGTTGAATGCGCCGATTGAGAGCATGTGCACCTCGTCTATGATGTAGACTTTGTATTTCCCTTCCACGGGGGAGTAGGATACTTCGTCAATAATTTCACGAATGTTGTCCACGCCGTTGTTGGAGGCGGCGTCAATTTCAATGACGTTGACGCTTGCTCCTGACGCGATGGTCTGGCAGCTTCTGCAGGTTCCACAGGGGCTTCCGTCAACGGGATTTTCGCAGTTTACGGACTTGGCAAAAAGTTTTGCGATGGTGGTTTTGCCTGTGCCTCTTGTTCCGGTGAACAGATAGGCGTGACCGATTCTGTCTGCTTTGATTTGGTTGCGCAGCGTGGTTACAATATGGTCCTGCCCTTTGACGTCCTCAAAGATGTCGGGACGGAATTTGCGGTATAGTGCGGTGTATGACATTTTTTACCTCCAGTCTGCCATGGATTATTTGAAAGCATTTTTATCATTTTATCAGTCCGGTGCAGTCATCTTGTACTCTTTCCAAGAAAAGTCAAATCCATTGATACCTATTTTGTCCTTATTATAACAGCTGCACCCGTAAATAGAAACTCTTTTTTATTTCCTTACATCAGAATCTTCGTAATCTTTGTAACAGTTCAGCCTTCGGCTTCCTGTTACGGGCACTAAATTAGGGGCTGTCAATTGCAGCCCCTTTCTTTCTATCCCCATATTTATCATATTAAATTCTATATCAGACTCGCCGCCCCAATCATTCCGGCTCTGTTGCCGAGCGCGGCGATGGCAAGTTCCGGCAGTTCGCTTTTTTCCTTGCCAAAGCAGCCCTCCTTCATCATTTCGTAAAGCGGTGCGGTAAGCGTCTTTCCTTGTGCGGAGAGTCCGCCGCCCAAAAGTACCAACTGCGGGCGGAAAATGTTGACAAAGTTTACGATTCCGATACCTAGTCTGCGAATGTATAAATCGACGATTTCTTTTAATACATTGTCGCCGTTTTGCGCTGCATCGAAAATTTCCTGTGGTGTCAGATTTTTTCCTGTTGCGCGGTTGGCGTCCCGGATAAGCGCGGTTGCGGACGCGTATGCTTCCAAACATCCTTTTCTGCCACAGGTGCATGGCTCGCCGTCTTCCACGATAACGATATGCCCGAGCTCGCTTCCGCCGACTGCCTTTCCGGTGAAAATGTTTCCGTCAAGAATAATTCCACCGCCGACGCCTGTTCCGAGCGTGAGCATAATCACGTCCTGATAATCCTTTCCTGCCCCTGCGACCGCTTCGCCCAAAGCGGCGCAGTCAGCGTCGTTGGCGATACGGATTGGGAGCGGAAAATACTCTGATAATTGTTTCACAATCGCAACGTTTTCCCATTCGATATTATTGGAATAGCGCACAACGCCGTTTTTGCGGTCAATCGTTCCCGGCACACCGACGCCGACACCGACACACTGGTCAAAGGAAATGCCTTGTTTTTTCAAAAGCGCGAGCGTTGTCTCGGCAATTTGTGCTATGACTGCTTCGGGTGCGCGCGACGCGTCTGTTTTGATGGTTTCGCTGACAATGATTTTTTGGTGAATGTCCACCAAGCCGATTTTCGTGTCCGTTCCGCCGATGTCAATGCCGATACGAACGGGCGCAGCTTTTTCGCGGATTGTCGTAATCAGCGCATCGCAAGAGCCCTCAATGGTGTAGTTTCCGCTGCCTGCGGTCAGAAAAAAGCTGTCGCCTTTTTGGAAGGTAAGCTGCTCCTTGTCGTCCGAAATCGTGCCTGTTCCATCTAAGAATAAAATACTTGCAAACGACTCCTCCGAAACATTTCCTTCCATTTTTTTCATGACTTTTCCGTCCAAATTTAATTTATCGACCGTAAAGTAATCGCAGTCGGCGACGTGCGGATAGCTGCTTTTATCCTTTACAATCGGGACACGGTTTGTCACGGCTAACGCTTTTTCGATGTGCAAATCGCGCTTTTTTCCGTCCTTTCCGACGCGCCCATAGTCGTATACGCGGTAGGTTACGTTGGAATTTTGCTGGATTTCGGCGATTAAAATGTTTTTGCCAATCGCATGGATTGTGCCCGATTCAATAAAGAGCACGTCGCCTTTTTGCACGGGAACGGCGTTGAGCACCTCCAGCAAAGTGTCCTCCTCAATGCGCTTCTCAAATTCTTCCTTGCTGATTTCCTGCTTAAAACCATAGTACAAAAACGCGTCTTTTCCGGCGTCCATGACGTACCACATTTCCGTTTTTCCATACTGCCCTTCGTTTTCCAGCGCGTAGCGGTTGTCGGGGTGGACTTGTATTGACAGGTTGTCTTTTGCGTCGATAAATTTCGTCAAAATCGGAAAGTCACGGAAACGGCGGCAATGTGTGCCTAAGACTTCTTTTCCTTCGCCGTCGATATATTGCTGCAGGGTTTTGCCTGCGTAAGCCCCGTTTACGATGTAAGACGGACCGTCGGGGTGGCAGGACAGCTCCCACGTCTCCGCAAGCACGTCTCCGTCATATGCTTTTCCATACTCTTCTTTCAGCCTGTTCCCGCCCCAAAGATAATCCTTGCAGCTTGGTTTTAATTTTAAAATGCTCATCTTTATGAACCATGCTCCTTTCAAAATCTGCAGGCTTGGGGCGTAACGCACAAGCTTGCTTTGCTATTTTTTTAACAATGACGCTCCGTTGCTTTGAATGACATCGCGGTACCAGTACGCGGAATCCTTCATAATCCGCTCCTGCGTCCTGTAATCCACGTAAATCAGCCCAAAACGTTCTGAATATCCTTTTGCCCACTCAAAATTGTCCATCAGTGACCACTGGAAATATCCGCGCAGGTCGATTTCGTCGGCGGCACGGCTGAGCGCGCCTAAATATCTTGCAAGAAAGTCAATGCGGTTTGGATCATGCACTTTGCCGTCAAGTGAAACCACGTCGTGGCAGGACAGCCCGTTTTCCGTGATGTAAAGCGGTGTTTTGTAACGCTCATACAGAAATTTCGGTCCCCAGTAGAGCACCTCGGGTGTGACGGGCCAGTCGATTGCCGTCTTGGGGAAACCGTCATAGCGTTTCACTTCCTCAGGCTTTTGGTCCGCACCCATGCGAAAGCACCTGCCGTTGTAAATGTTTTGTCCGTAAATGTCAATCGGCTCTGAAATCAGCTTCATGTCGTCGTCGGTAATGCGGGGGAGGTACGGCTCATAGCGTTTTAAGCCTTCCTCGGGATACTGTCCGAAAAAGACGGGATCGGAAAACCATGTCACGTTCCATGTCCAGTTTTCGACGTCCTGCGGAAGAGAAAACAGCGCTTGTCTTGCCGCTTCAACATCTTCCGGCTTGTCCGTTTCGGGATAACAAATGCCTGCAGTGGGCGCGTAGCCGATTTGCAGCTTCTGCCTGCCGTACTGGCGCAGCATTTGTACTGCCCTTCCGTGCGCTTTTAAGGCGTTGTGCGCAATCTCGAAGGTGTCGCGCAGAGGCGCTTTTAGTCCCGGCGCGTGCTCGCCCCGCAAAAATCCTAAGCCGACAAAGCACTGCGGCTCATTAAGTGTAAAAAAGTGCGTTACCCTGTCGCTGAACCGCTGCGCCACAAGCTTTGCGTATTCGCCAAACCACTCGACAATCTGCGGATTCAGCCAGCCGCCGCGCTTGTATAATTCATAGGGCAATTCCCAGTGGTAAAGTGTCAGATACGGTTCAATGCCGTTTGCAAGCAGCTCGTCAATCAGCGCATTGTAGAACGCAACGCCCTGTTCGTTGACGCGCCCTGTGCCTTCGGGCAGCACCCGCGACCAGTCCACGGAAAAGCGGTATGCCTTTAAGCCCATTTCTTTCATGCGTTTTACGTCCTCGCGGTAACGATGATAATGGTCACACGCCGTTTCTCCGGTATGCCCTTCAAAGATACGGTTTGGCTCTTTTGTGTAAACGTCCCAAATGTGTTCGCCCTTTCCTTCTTCCCGAACCGCTCCTTCTATCTGATATGCGCTTGTCGCCGCGCCCCATGCAAAATTTTTTTGAAATGCCATTGTTCTTCTACCTCCGATTTTCATACAACGATGAGGGACAGTATGTAAAATGGCGTCGCCTGCACATTTTTGAATGTGTCCGTTATCGTTATTTCTATTGTATGCTCTTTGTATTCTCCGTGGTGAAGTACAGGCTCTAAGGCAAGGCAGTCGCCCCAATCCTCGTCAAAATTGCCGTCAAGAATGTTTGCATGTTTGGTATCGCCGTCCAAAACAACGGCTGCGCACAGTGCAGGTCTTTTTATGGTCCTTCGGTACTGGACGGCGATGCAGGAGCAGGTGACCTTAAATACGATTTTGTCGCCTGCCTTCTGACCAATCCAGCCGTTTTTAAAAAAGTCCAAATGCCCTGTTTTTTCCTGTGTGTCAGCACGAAAGCCCGAAAGCAACGGTGAGATTTCACGAATGGTAAGACGTTTTGCGTGCTCATATGCGTTGGCGGTCAGGGGAGCAGGAAGGTGATTTGACATTAATGTTTCTTCGTTTCCTTCGTGCATATGTGCCTTTACGCGCTCCAAAAAAGTAATCAGCTCCGCCGCAACCAGCGCGTGTCCTTTGTCGTTTGGGTGCAGTCCGTCCGGCGTCAGCTCTTCGCGCGTGTACATTCCGGCGTTCATGCTTTTGTACAGGGTATCTTTGATACTGACGTGTGGGATTTGATACCAATCGCCTACTTCATTATGAAAATCCTGCGCCGTTTTTCCTGTGTCATAATAGACATTATTGAGCAGAAGCACCGCGGGGCTGGAGTTCCATGCAAGGAGCGTTCGGATAACGCCCTCATAGGTTTCCTGAAAGAACACATCAGGCTCGTCATTGACGCTAAAGTCCACAATCACAACATCCGGCTGATACATCAGAACATCAGTTTTTGCACGTGCCGTGCCAAAATGCGATGTCGTTCCACCGATTCCGGCATTTACGTAATGAAATACGGCTTTGGGAAATGCCTGTTTCCACCATGAAAATATAATATAAGCATAACAATTTTCCGGTTTGGTTGCAAGACTTCCCTGTGTAATGGAGCCGCCTAAAAAACCGATTGTCAGCTCAGCGCCGTCCTGTGCGCGCCGCATACAGTTTTTTAACCGTGCAAGACTTGTCATCATGTGCTGTCCCACCCTTTCGCTTTTATTTTCAGCCCGTATTCATTCTGCTTTGTTCCACTCTTGAATATCCAGCGTTTCGATATATGCCGCAAGCTCATCTGCCATTTCCTGCGCCTCCGGTATTCTCAGGTGTCCGGGGGTTGCGCTTCCATTTCGCCGAAAAAGATACTGCGTAATCCGTTCATCCGCCATTTCCCGCACTGCCTGACCGATTGCCCTGTCCCATGCACTGTCGTGGTCGAGCAGTGTCGTACAACAGATAATCACCGCGCCCGGATATGTCTTTCGCAGATTTCTCAGGAACTTTTTATAATGTGCCTTCCACTCCGCCGCCCGTGCACCGTTTTCGTCCTGTGCCATGTAATCAAACGGGTGGCTGTCGTTTTGCCCGAATGCCGCAATGACCACATGGGGCTGATACTGTGAAAAGTCCCACTTTGTGGCAGCGCCCAACATCGGATTGTAATGTATTTTGTCCCAAACATGTTCCATTCCAACCGCCTTTGGTTCGCAGAACCACCCTGTTTTGTCCATCAGTGCAATGCCGCCCTGCGCGATGTCGTGAAGCTGCGCGTTCAAGGTTCTCGCCAAAATCCATGCATAGGAATACCAACTGTTGGAGTATTCGCCGTTGTGCGGCGGGTCCGCTTTTCCCACACAGGAAACTGCCTCCGACACTTCACCTGCGGAAACGGAGTCGCCGTAGACTTCTATGCGGCGGTTTGGTTGCGGCAAAGGATTGACAATTTTTTCACATTCGCCGATTTCTGCGCCCAAAAACGCAAACTCGTGACATGCGTCCTGTCGCTTAAACAATAGAAATTCATGGATCTCGTCTGGCGTATCCACCCTGATTTCAAACACAGTGTCGCCCTCTTTCGCAAGCTGCAAAACGCCCTGTGTTCCGTCAAGGAAATAGCCGAGATAATTATTCCAGTATACATTGCGATTGCGGATATAAAGTTTCAGCGTATTTCCCGTAAACCGCATTTGCACAGAGGAACACGGATAGATAAATACCGGCGCTCCGGGATTGTCCCAGTCAATTCTTCCGCAATAGGTAAGGTTTTCATGATTTGGCAGTATTCTCATATTCCGGCTCCTCTTTTCTGCTAGCATCGGCATAAAATTACCGCACGATTTAGCGTTTTCCAATTTCCGTGTCAGACTGCGTTACCTTGCTATGGCTCTTGATATAATCCGTGATTGCATCGATTTCCGTAAACGCAAGCCCTACATAGCTGTCCGCTGCACCATAGTAAATTGCAATTCTGCCCGTTTCCGAATCATGGATTGTAGCACACGGAAAACATACATTCGGAACAAATCCGCGCTCTTCATACCACTCCTCCGGCGTCAGCAGGAAATTCTCGCAGCGGTATTTTACAATTGACGGATTGTCAATATCAAGGATTGCCCCGCCGATGGAATACACGTACCCGTTGCAGGTGCCTGTTACACCGTGGTAAAACAGCAGCCACCCTTCGCTGGTCTCAATCGGCGCTGCGCCGCCGCCGATTTTTACGGACTCCCACCATTCGCTGCTCTTGCCCATCAGATGTCTGTGCTTTCCCCAGTAAAGCATATCAGGACTTTCGCTGACAAATATATCGCCAAACGGTGTGTGTCCGGAGTCGGAAGGTCTGCTGAGCATGACGAAATTGCCGTGAATCTTTCTCGGAAACAGAACCGCGTTCCTGTTAAACGGAAGGAACGGATTTTCGACACGCGTAAAGGTCTTAAAATCTGTTGTCTTTGCCATGCCGATTGCCGCACCGTAAAAGTCCTGACACCAAATGATATAGTAGG
>CAMWNY010000067.1 GCA_947175775.1 uncultured Lachnospiraceae bacterium
AACATTAGAGAACGCAACCGTATTCAAGACCAGCATTCCCCCACACCATATCCACAGCCGAAAATCCCCTGCCGTAAAAATTGTCGTCGCAGAAGACTCATTTACCCCAACACCAAGCGCCAACAGCAAGCAAAACGGCAGACCAACCAAATGATTGACAAGCGACCCCTGCAGTGCGCCGATGCGCTGCGACAAATGCGCATTCACAATTCTCGAAATCACCACTGTAATCCCCGCCCCCAGTGAAATCAAAACAGAACCCCAACCGCCCGCTGCCGGATTTTCCAGCATCAGCACAATTCCCGCAACCGAAAGCAGCGTTCCGCAAATGCTTAGCCTTTCCCTGCGCCGCTCCATGCCAAACCAGCCAAACGTGTCAATCAAATAGGAAAACACAAGCTGCGCAAAAAGTCCGAGCGCAACAATGCTCGTCAGACTGATATGCGAAAATGCAAAATTATTAAACAGTGTCGTCAAAACACCGATTGCACCGCCCAAATACATCCACAAGGGCGTCCGCTGCATATTTCCTTTCTGCGTCCGTGTGCATAAAACAAACGCCGCAAACACCGCGCCGACAATATGAATATACAGTGCCGCGTGGTAAACGCCGACCTGCGCGCTCAAGTCCCCGTTCCACTGTATCATGACTGCAAGAATCGCCCCGCAAAGAAACGCTAAAAAATAAAACATAAGCTTCTCCTCCATTTCCTTTTTATGCTGACAGTCTAACACAGGAACCCTCTTTCTAAATAGGACATTTGTCCTACCACTTGTTTTGTGCTATACTAAAAAAATACCATAAAAAGAACCCGTCATGAAAGGAGTATCCTAATCCCTATGAAAGAAACCTTTACCATCATGCCGCGCGAAACCGCCCTGATACAAAAGTACGGACTGGCTCCCGAAAAGCTGCAAAACTGTTCCGTGCGCTCCTATTCGTTTGGAGAACGCATCATATCCGAAGGGCACCCGAACGGATTGCTTTTTATTATCACAGGCGGCAAAGCCAAAGTCGGCGTCACGGCGCCCAACGGAAAAAATATTGTTCTGTGCTTTTACCTTTCCAAAGGGCTGTTGGGCGAAGTGGAACTGTTTTCCGACAGTTCCGCCGCAAGCACCACTGTCACTGCCATGAACGAGCTGCGCTGCATCACCATTCCCACGGACCGCAACAAAGCATACCTTCTCGGCAATCCGGCATTTACCCGGATTGCCGCGTCACAGTTATCAGAAAAACTCATGCAAAGCACGGACAAAACAGTGGAAAACACCCTGTATACCGCTGAAATCCGCCTCTGCCGCTATATCCTCGCCGCCGCAAACAACGCCCTTTTCCGGGACGTTATGACCGATGTTTCCTACTCCATAGGAACAAGCTACCGCCACTTATACCGCATGATTGGCAGCCTCTGCGAAGACCGCATCTTGGAAAAAACAAACGAAGGCTACCGGATTTGCGATATGGAACAATTAAAAGAACGCGCAGGACAGCATTAGCGTCAAATTTCCCTTTTACTGGCGGATATCCACATATCCGACCTCCAAAGAATGGTCGCACAAATTATAACTGTCTCCATAACTGTCCAAATTCAGATACAGATACGCCAATTCTTCCTCCGGCACAAGCCACGCCATATGAACCGTCGCCGTCTCCCCTGCTTTCAAATGCGTGATATAATTGTTATTCCGCTCGCCGCCATGCACATCATAATACCACATCTCCACATGCCGCGCGGCTCCTGTCAGTACCGCGTCGTCCCAATCCGCACTTGGTCCAAATGTCTTACCGTCATATCGTTTTATCTGACCGTTTTCTTCCGCAAATTTCATAAGACTCCCAAAGAACAACAGTTCTCCCAACTCCTCCGTCCCCTTATTGGTGTATTCCACCGTAGCATAAATCAGTTTTTGCGGAACTTCGCGGCTTTCCACAACCGTATCAACGGAATTAACGCCGTCCCCGAATTTCATATAATTGATTTTTGCCGGAAGCAGTTCGCCTGACGGTGTTGTTTCACTCTGCAATTCCGCCTTAAAATCCTCATCTAACGCAGACAAGTCAAGCAGGCTGATATTATCACTCACCTGTACGTCCGACACCTTAATTTCCACGTTTCCCAAGCCCTCCAAATCCTCTTTTTGGGGATTTGCCGCAAACACGTCTCCGATTGCGTGTGTGTTTTTCATTGCCTCTCCTGATACAGCAGGCGCTGCATCTTCAACCACTTCTTCATGATTGGACGCAAGAAAATCACTCCACTTATAAGCCGCAATGGCATCGGATAACGCATTGTCTGAAACAGGCTGCAAACGAATGCCCTCTGCAATTTTTATAGCCTCCTCCTTCGATACATCGGATGCCGCATACAATTCCATCACATAATGCACATCAGGATATGCCACATAAATACGCTGATTAACGGATATGTCCTCGCCCCCGATTGACTGCAAGGCAAAATAAACGCCTTCATGCCCCCCAACACTGATGTTTTCCGACTCTTTCACGTTTTTCGTCAACATTTCAAACGCCGCATCACCAGTATCCATTTTGTAAAATACAATTGAAACACCGCCTTTGTACATGGCATTTGCAAAACTGTATTTTCCGTCTTCCGTTTTTACCATTCCGTCCGGCAGGTACGAAACCTCCATTGTAACATCAGGAATGTTTGGTATCTGCCTGTTTTCCAAACTGTTGTTCCCATCTTTTTCTATCTTTGTTTTCACCGCATACTTCCCAACCGATTCACTGCGCATGTGATACGCAATCGCTGCAAATACGGTTGTTCCAAGCAGCATTGCCGCTGCAAATGCAACAATTAAGGACCTTTTTATTGTATGTTTTGTATATTTTCTTCTGTTCCCCGTCACGCTCTCCCTGAGTTGTCTGCGTACCTCATGCTCAACCATGTTCCGCAATTCATCCGGCATTTGGGGAAATTCCTGCTTTAAATCTTCCAATCTCATACTTCCTAAACCTCCATTTCCGTTTCCATTTCCTCTTTCAACCTCGCCCTTGCCCGCATCAGGCGGTTTTTCACCGCGCTCTCTGTCGTTTTCATCAAAGCTGCAATCTCCTTAATGCGGTAACCTTCCATATAATAAAGGGTAACGGTCAGCCTCGTCTCCTCTGAAAGGCGGCTCATTGCTTCATACAAATCGGAATAATCACCCTCCTCTATTACCCTTTGCTGCAAGGAAATGCCCTCCGCAGAAGCGTCCTCCAGCGAAATCAGCCTCTTTTCCCGCCGCATGACAGCATAGCATTCATTGATGACAATGCGCACTAACCACGTTTTCCCATATGAATCCTTGCGCAGCATATGCAGCCCCGAAAACGCCTTTACGATTGCCTCCTGAATTGCGTCCGCACAATCCGCATCATTTCGCAGCAGCGTTTTTGCCACGCGGTACATCATATCCTCCGACGCAATAATTAAATTTCCCAATTGTTCCTTTGTCATAATATCCTTTCTGCCGGCTTTTGTTTTGTAATATTGTGCACTGGTTTTTTCTTACATCTGTTAGATGTATTATAAATGCATTTGGTCGCATTCGAAACAGACAAAATTTCTATATATTTTTAATCTGCACAAAACTTGCCCGCAAATCATAAATATTGTACAATTATTTTTATCAAAATTATTCAAAACGACATGGGAGGTCTCCTAAAATGAAACAGCTCCTTATCATCGTAGAAGACGACAAAAGCCTAAATCAGGGATTATGCAAGGCGTTAGCCGACCAAAACCGTCAAGTCATTTCCTGCCAAAATATCCGCTCCGCACGTGAGCAGCTTGCACTTGGCGGCGCGGCGCTTGTGCTGCTTGACATCAATCTTCCCGACGGAAACGGACTTGACTTTTTACAGGAAATCAAAGCCACATCGCCTAGCCTTCCCGTCATTATGCTGACGGCAAACGATACTGACATGGACATTGTAGAGGGCTTGGAAAAGGGCGCGGACGACTACATCACAAAGCCGTTCTCCCTCTCCGTGCTGCGCGCACGCGTCAATGCAAGACTGCGCCAAACTACAGACAGCGCAGCAGAGCAGCTCCATGAAAACGGTAAGTTTTGCTTTGACTTCGACCATATGCATTTCACCGTAAACGGCAATGCAGTGGAGCTGAGCAAAACGGAACAAAAGCTCCTGCGTCTTTTTGTCGAAAATCAGGGAAACACCCTAAGCCGCAGTTTTCTCGTGGACCGTATTTGGACCGACGGTGCAGAGTATGTCGATGAAAACGCCCTTTCCGTCACTGTAAAGCGGCTGCGCGACAAGCTGGACGCGCAGGAGCATATAAAGACCATATACGGAATCGGATATAAGTTTGAATGGCTCGTGAAATAACCTATTGGCAGACGAGGAGAACCCCAAATGATATTACAAATTGACAATAACATGATATGGATTATCAGCGCGGCATGTATGCTCACGGCAGCGCTTGTCATTTTCTATAATTACCGCCGCACCAAAAAGACAATGGACACCATTGAACAGATGCTTGAACGCGCCGACGACGTGCGCTTTTTGGAGAAAAACTTCGATGAAAGCCGTATGTCCGCGCTTGAGACAAAATTTGCACACTTTCTGACCGCCTCCGCCGTTTCCGCCAAAAACGTCGCAGCGGAAAAAGAGAAAATTGAAACGCTGATTTCCGACATCTCCCACCAAACAAAAACGCCGATTGCAAACCTGCTGCTCTACAGCGAACTGCTGCAGGAAGCAGACCTGCAAGGCGACGTGCGCGGCAACGCGGAGGCAATCTATGCACAGACCGAAAAACTCCGCTTTTTAATTGACTCCCTTGTCAAGCTCTCGCGCTTAGAAAACGGTATTATCACGCTCTCCCCCAAGCCAACGCCGCTGCTGCCCATGCTCCGGTCTATCCACAGCCAGCTTGCGCCCAAAGCGGCAGACAAAGGGCTTTATCTGCAACTGAATAACACGGAAACTACCGCAGAACTTTCCGCCGTATGCGATGCAAAATGGACAGCCGAGGCAGTCTGCAATCTCATAGACAATGCCATTAAATATACCGCACAGGGGGGTATCACGATTTCCATTACCGCGTACGAGCTGTTTGCGCGCATTGATATTGCGGACACCGGTATCGGCATTGCAGAAGAGGAGCATGCCAAAATCTTCTCCCGCTTTTACCGCTCGCAGGACGCGCAGGATAAGGAAGGCGTCGGTATCGGTCTGTACCTTGCGCGAGAAATCGTAAACGGTGAGGGCGGATATATTAAAGTGACCTCCTCCATAGGAAACGGCGCCGTTTTTTCCGTCTTTCTTCCAAAATGACACGAGTGTCAGTTTTGTGTGCTGTGCATTGACTCTAAAAGTCATTCGTGATAAAATTATGGAAAACCAATACTCTGAACATAAACCGTTTGTTTAAAAAATGATATAGTATAGGAGGGTTACAAATGAGTATTTTTGACCGCTTTAAGAAACAGGACAACTCCAACGAAGCTGCACCGGATATTGCGGACACGGCGCAGCTTAAGGACTTCCACCCTTTTGACACGGGATTATCCCAAACGATTTCGGCTCTGTCCAAAGAATTTCATGAGAATGGACTCCCCGCCCGCAAGCCTTGTGACAGGGAACAGTTTATCGCCTTGCTTGCAGGCATCTCCGCCTTGCGCAAAACGCCGGGCATTCCCGCACCCGGACAGTCGGACGGAAACTATTTCACGACTCTGCCCCGATGTGCCACTCCGGAGGCTGAGGCTGAGTGCCGTGCGCATTTGGAAAAGGTTTTCGGCATTACGGACAAAGAATCCTTGGTGGGCTTTTGTATGCAGGAGATTTGCTGTCACCGCCAGTACCTTGATTTCGTGGGCTTTTGGGAAGGAAATCCGCCGTTTGACATGGCGCAGTTAAACGAGGACGCGCGCCAATTTTTTCAGACGGCACGGGACTTCTCCGCACAGTTCTATCCGATTGTTAAACATCACGGCTATCTGGCTTGGGACATTACCGAGTGCGTGGGACATCTGCGGGCTGGATACGCATGCGGGATACTGACGAAAAACGAATTAAATGACCTGGCGGAGCACTGGATTACACAGGCACAGGTTTTTGAGAACTGGGCGGACTTTGCCGAGAGCGTTTTATGCGGCTATCTGTACTGGGACTTCCGGCACGATGCCAAGCTGCCCGAGCTGAACGAAGGACTGGATTTGTGGACAAAGCTGGTTCGTATTTTGCTAAACGACGATACCGCCTGGGGAAGCGGCATGTGGTATACGCCGGTTGGCGAAGCATAATACATTGTTTTTGGGGGAAAATCGGGAATGGATTATACTGGCGCTTTCTGTTTTAGAAGCCGTTCCATGCCACAATCCAGTATCTTCTTTTTCCGTTCCCTAACCATTACTTTGTAAAATTCTTTCTGTATCGGTTCCAAAAACGGCGTCTCCTCTATCAGACTGTCAATGCACCCCAAATCAATACGTGCGTGGATACGTTTCAGAGCTGCATTACAATCCCCGTTTTTCAGCGAAGATATAAAGCTAAAATAAGATACCTTTTTACTGTTTTCTTCTATTGCAGAAGTCGGATACACAAAGATGCGCTTGTCAATCTCCTCTTCCTGTTCCATAACTCCCTGCATTTCCCCCAATGCAAGCTGTGGATAAAGACAGGAACCACAGTCATATACTGGCGCAATCTCTGCTTCTGTTCGCTGTCTATACAGGTGTTTTTCAACTGTGCAAATTCAATCAGTTTCTTCCCACCATCTGTAAAATCGCGGCAGGCAACTACGACCTTTTCCTTCCCCCGTCTGTCCGTATAAGTGCCAAGGATTGTTTCCTGTACCTTCACTCCAAGCAATCCGTAAATATGGCAGGCAAGGTATTCACTGATGCAGCTGTTTGTATAACTCATGGTTTTGCTGCGCCCAGGCACTGACGGAAACTTCAGCATATATCCCTTCCCCTGATACCGTATGTGTATCTTGTTTCCATTCGCACCGCCATAAGCCTTAAATTTATTCACTTCGCACGGCGTAAAGTCAATCATTTTCCTCCGCCTCCTCTCCAAACAGGTATTTTGCCCGCAAATAGTCTGCCTGTTCCTTTGTTATCCTGTCCCCCCACTGGCAGGCATTGATAGAGCCGTACAGTTCTCCCCAAAGACAGTCCAAATGGGACACCTGCTCCTTCTCCCCCTGTATAAATTCATCAAGGGAATGCTGCAGACTTTCCGGCAACCCTGTCTCCAAATACTTTTTATCTCTAGGTTTCCCACACTGGTCCATATCACTACCTGTTTCCAAAAGCGCCAGCTCTTCCACGCTGGTCCCAAGCGCTTCTGACAACCTTGAAAGCAGCTCTGCGCTGCACTGTTCAAACCTGATTTCACCGGAACAAATCTCCGACAGCGTGTCCCACGGCACCCCGCTTATTTTTGACAGGCTATAACGCGACAGCCCTTTTTCCTTAATAAACCCAAGCAGTGTCAATTCCATCACCTCATGTACATTATAGGGGTGTTCCAGCAGGAACGCAACCGAAGATTGACAGTTTTTTCATATATCAATATAATAAAATGCAAGAACGTACGCATGACGCCAAATGCAAAAACATCGGCACCATTGGACAGATACCGTACGCCATGAAACGTTTAATAAGCTTTTAACCGAGGTTTAACATGACAAACGCAATCTATTTTTTTGCATCGAAACAGGATTTATGCAATATTTTCAAACCAGTCGAAAATGAGTTCGAAATCAAATATTGCGCCAACTACGTATATGATGATGCGAACCATGACGAACAGCCGCGCATCGCTTTTTATACAATTGAAGAAATTGCCGACAGTTACGGAGAGCTCTATTTCATCGTACCAAAATCCCAAACCATGCACACCATCTGTCAAGCCTTGCAGGACGAAGCCAAAGTGCGTTACATTACAGAATGCAACGGCAATGATGGTCGTCTCACGTTTCGGACAAAAAGAAGCAATCCAAACGGCTACGAGTGCGATTATGAAGTGTATATCCCAAGAGAATACGAAACAGAATTTACGGGCGCGCTGTTCAAACGGATTGTGCGGGAGGTAAAACGAAACTGCGTACGGGTCAAAAATATCACCCCGTTTTATGTGGGAAAAGAACTTTATCAGAATGTCGGCGATTATGTTTTTTATAAGCAGGGCAGCGGATTTGCCCAAATCGTGACCGACGCAAACGAGACAAAACGGTGGTGGGACAATCCGAATATCAGACAGATGATGGAACAACCGATTCCGGAGCTGCTGCCCTTTTTGCAGGAGGTTTTTGCGCAGAAAAGGCTGAAAAATTTTGATCCATGGAAAGTCCACTGGAAGGATTATCCCGAGGATTACGAAATTTATCAGGGTATTTTATATAAACTATGGACAAACACGGATTTATCCCTTTTCAAAGATATTGCCGCATTGTTTGACGATGCGGTGACAATGAGCGATTTACAGACGGCTCGCACCGCGATGGAAACGCTGCGGGAGATTGAGCTTGACTGGGCATGTTCGCAAAAAAGCGACGGCATACGGTTATTATTGGAAAACCTCAAAAATGTGCCGGATGCAGGGTATCTTTGCGGGAATGAGGAAGTGATAAGAACCTTGCTCAAGAAAAAGTACTATGAACTGTTTCGGGAAAGCTTAACGCAGGTGACAGACGAAACGAAGGTGTGTGTCAGAAAGACGCTTGAAACGATTGGAGACAAGCGTCTGCAAAAGCAAAAGGAAGAATTGATGCAGTTGCTAAATTCTCCCTAAATATATATTGTAATGAACAGGCAATTATCTTATACTGCAATTCAGGAGGAAACGTGATGAGTATATTAATCCAATTATGTATTGGTTTCATTTTTGTTACATATAGCATTTATTCTTTACTCCGAAACCGGCGAGCACAAACAAAAGAAAATGTAATTGTTTGTCTTGTCTGCATTTTGGCAGGCATATTTTTACTTGGATATGCTGTCTTTCAAATAATAACAGTTTCCGGTATATAAGACACGAAAACCGTTGAACAATAACAAATGCAAAGGAGACTATTGAAATGGTACAACTAAGCGCAGAAGCCCAAAAAATCATGACAGAACGTTTTGGCAAAGACACTACCATTGCACTGGCAACAACCGAAAACGGAATACCATACGTGCGTAACGTAAACGCCTATTATGAGGATGGTGCCTTTTATATTATTACCTATGCGCGTTCCAACAAAATCCGGCAAATCGAAGCAAACCCAACCGCCGCAATCGCCGGAGACTGGTTCACCGCACACGGAACAGGCGTCAATTTGGGTTCTTTTAGAAAAGAAGAAAATCAGGCAATTGCCGAAAAACTAAAGAATGTCTTTGCCGAATGGATAAACAACGGACACACCAATTTAGATGACGAAAATACCATAATCCTACGCGTGGAATTAACGGACGGATTACTGCTCTCACACGGCACAAAGTATGCATTTTCATAAATCCCTTCGCTTGACGCCATAAAGAAATTTCGTTATAATTTTGTTATCAAAAAGGGAGGGTTATCTTATGCCAAACATTCGTTCAAGTGCAGATTTGCGCAACAGTTACAATGATATATCCGAATTTTGTCATACCTACTCCGAACCGGTATTCATTACCAAAAACGGAAAAGGGGATTTGGCTGTTATGAGCATTGAAACCTATGAACAGCTTATTGGTCGTTTTGAATTATACGGCTTATTGCAGGATGGGTTAAACGACGTCAAAAACGATAACCCACGCCCTTTCGCAGAGGCAATTTCTGATATAAGGAGCCGCCGAACACGATGAATTATACTGTAAATATCAAAGCAGCCGACGAACACGACATGTCAGATGCCTGGCTCTTATACACATATC